>NZ_JAYSJZ010000073.1:0-3628 GCF_043726815.1 Lacisediminihabitans sp. | reverse complement strand
CGTCCGGCTCGAATTGGTCGAGCCAGCACCGTCCGTCGGCCCACACCGCCGCGGCCACCCAGGCGGCAGACTGCAGGGCGCTCAGCTGGCCATCCCAGGGCATCTCTCCGCACAGTTTGTACGACTGCCGTGGCAGCCCAACGACTAGGGTCGCGTTATCGTCGGCGCCGTGGGCCGCCCGCAGGTCGAGCACGGCGGCGATAAGCGACTGCAGCGAACTCGATGCCGGCCACTGCCTGAGCGAGAGATCGAACGAGAGCCACGTCTTGCCGAGACCGTCGAGAACGCTCTCCGGGGCCAACCCGGCGTAGGCATCGAAGAGGCCGCCGTCCGGGTGGCCAAACGCGTTCGGGGAGCCGCCGTGGCCGGCGCGGGCGTACATGACCGCCTGCAGCCCAGCCGCGGCCCCGCGGGCTTGGGTCAGCTTGACACCCGGTGTGCCGATCGCGCTGAACGTACCGGCCGAGTGCAGCAGGGCCGCGCCCCACGCCGCCCGCAGCGTGGCGTCATCAGTTCCGAGCAGCCGACCGAACGCGGCGGCCGATCCGAACGGTCCGATAACCCCTGGGGCATGCCAGCGCGGGCCGCGGTATTGTGCCCCGTCCATCGCTGCACACAAGCGAAGGGTGACCTCGACCCCGATCGCGAACGCCGCGAGGAAGTCATCGATGCTCGTCGGCGCGATCTCGACGCCGGCAAGTGTCGCGGCCTGCACGATGGGAGTGACGTGGCACATAGCCGGCCGATATACGTCGCACATCGTCGTCGCTGTGACCTGCCAGGCGTTCAGCATCCCCGCACCGAGAAGGCTCGACCCATGGCTGTCGGCGACGACCGTGAACGTGCCGGCGCCGGTGAGAGCAGATGTCGCGTGAGCGAAGCTATCGCGCCCGGCCGCCGTGCGGCCGGTGTATGAACAGGCGATCGCGTCGAGCACGAGGTCGACGGTACGCCGCCGCACGGCTTCAGGGAGCGTGGACCAGCGGGTTTGCAGCGCGAACTCGGCAAGACCAGCCTCGACTTCGCTCATGCTGATGCGGCTTCGCGGGCCTTCTCGGCGGCGAGCGGCACGACGGAGTCTCGGAACCGAGCGATCTCGGCTGTGAGAGACGACGGATCGTGGCTTTCGAAGACGAGGATGAGCTCGTCGTTTCCGGCCGCGGCGAAGCGGGCCACCTCATCCGCTATCATCTCGTCGGTGCCCCACATGGAGTACGCGGCCCGGGGCTCTTTATCGAACCGCACGCGGGCGCGCGTGGAGACGAATGGCCACGGTCGGCGGGTGAGCGCGAGGGCTTCCCGCAGCTGCGGGAGCCGCTCGTCGAGGTCGCTCGGGCCGGTCTGGGCCGCGTGGTACCCGTCGGCGAGTTCGGCGGTGCGTCGCAGGGCGCGGGCGCTGCGGCCCCCGGCCCAGATCGGAATGCCTGCGCCCTGAACAGGGAGCGGGCCGAAGGAGAAGTCGGTCAACTGATGGAACTCCCCCTCGAAAGGTTCGGTCGACCCCGACCAGAGATGACGCCACAGCCTGATCGCCTCGTCGACGTAGACGCCGCGGCGCTTGAATCGATCGGCCTTGCCCATGTTGCTGTACTCCGGGAAGTCATCGGTGTCGCTGACGCCGACTCCGACGATGAGTCGGCCGCCGAGCAAGACGTCGATCGTGGCCAGTTCCTTCGCGAGCATCGGGGCATCGCGCATCGCTGGGGAGATCACACTGGTGCCGAATACCAAGTCCTTGTAGCGGCCACCTGCCCAGGCGAGCGTCGTGAGGGCCTCGAGCATGACGCCGTACTCATCGGCCTCGGGGCCGCGCGGCACCATCAGGTGGTCGGTCACCCAGGCGCTCCGCCATCCGGCTGCAGAGGCCTCGGCACACGCAGTGTCGACGAGTTCGGGGCCGGCACCCTCGCCCTTGTTGGGGAGGATGATCCCGAAAGTCATCGCGCCTACCGTTGCCAGCGACCGTGCCATGGTGCTCCTTCGCATCGTTCCTCGGTCAACCCACTTCCGCAGAATTTTGACCACGGGGCCACAGATGTGATCGAAGTCTACGGTAAGAACGAGTGGGTAAAGAAATAGATATTCCATAAAACATTGACACATCGAATATTTGATGATGCTATATCTGTACGTGCCAAACCCGCGAAACGACCTGCGAGTTTGCAACCGAATGGGTGCATACCACGGCTGCCACCGTGGCGGCCCCGCTTCTGACCCGGAAGGAATCCGCGCCATGACCTACACCCTTCCGCCCGAGCTAATCGCCAACGGCAAGGGGGACGCCAAAGCTGTCCCGCACGTGCCGGAGGGCGCCTCTGATAAACCCGCGACTGGGTTACGCAAGTGGCTCGACGAAATGGATGCCATCGGCGAGCTGCGCGTTGTCGAGGGCGTCGACGCCGAGGCGAGCATCGGACTGGTGTCGGAGATGCTGCACCACACCGAGGAGTCCCCGGCAGTGATGTTCGACGCGATCCCCGGTTACGAGAAGGGCTGGCGGGTTCTGGTCAACTCGCTCGGCAACCGGCGTCGGCTCGCGACGACGCTCGGGCTGCCGACCGACATCAGCACCTTCGACTTGGTTGACACATGGCAGAAGGCGCTCGACGATGTGGTCCCGCTGCCGACAAAGCTGGTGAAGTCCGGCCCGATCACCGAAAACATCATGAAGGGCGATGACATCGACCTTCTCAAGTTCCCGACGCCGCTGTGGCACCCGGAGGACGGTGGTCCGTTCATCGGCACCGGCTGCGGCATCATCACTCGCAGCCGTGACGACGGCGTCGTCAATATGGGCACCTACCGCGCGCAGGTGTACGACGCGAAGAACGCTGCAATATACATCTCGCCTGGAAAGGACGGCCGCCTGCACCGCGACACCTGGTTCAACGCCGGCGAGGACATGCCGGCCGTGATTGTAGCCGGGCTGCACCCGTTGCAGTTCATGGCCAGCGGCCTTGAGATCCCGCGAAACGTCCCGGAGCTCGAGTGGGTCGGCGGAGTGCTCGGCGAGGCGATTGAGACTATCACCGGCGAGTTCACTGGCCTGCCGATCCCGGCTGACGCTGAGATCGCGATCGAGGGCTTCTTGCGTCACGACCTGACCCGAGATGAGGGTCCGTTCGGCGAGTGGACCGGCTACTATGCCTCAACTTCCCGCCCGGAGCCGGTGTTCGAGGTTAAGGCGGTGTACTACCGCAACAACCCGATCATCCTGGGCTGCCCTCCCGAGAAGCCGCCGTACGAGGCGCACCGCTTCCAGCAGTACGGCCGCAGCGCGGCGCTCAGGCGTGAGATCCAGGGCGCCGGGATCCCGGGGGTCACCGCGGCATGGACGCACAGCGTCGGCGGGTGCCGTCTGTTCAACATCATCGCGATCAAGCAGCTGTATCAGGGCCACTCGCGCCAAGTCGGCAACATCGCGGCGCAAGTGCGCCAAGCCAACTACCTCGGTCGGATCGTGATCGTCGTGGACGACGACATAGACATCACCGACCTGCACGAGGTGATCTGGGCGGTCACCACCCGCGCCGATCCCGAGCGGGACATGAAGATTCTCACCGGCGCACTCAGCGGCGCGCTCGATCCGGCGATCCATCCCGACCACAAGGGCACCAACTCGCGCCTG
>NZ_JAYSJZ010000072.1:0-1560 GCF_043726815.1 Lacisediminihabitans sp. | reverse complement strand
TTGACGAACTCCATGGTGCGTGTCGCGTCCACATCCACGAAGAGGCTCACGTGGGGCGCGCTGAACGCGCTCGACACCATGGCGGTGGCGATGGCCTTTCGCACGCCCTTCACCGGGATACGCTCCTCGCGGTCGCTCGACCACGCCGGGGTCTCGATGTTGCGGAACAGGCTCGCCTGGGAGGCCTGCCGGATCACGTCGTCGCGGGTGATCTCGCCCGCCAGTCCGGTGGGGTTGACCTCGGCGAGGTTCACGCCGAGGTCCTTGGCCAGTTTGCGGATGGGCGGCTTGGCCACGATCGTGGAGGCGGAGGCCGCCGGCACGGAGGACGGCCGCGCCGAGGCGACCGTCGTCGTCGCCACCGGGGCGGCGGCACCGGGGCGGCGGCGGGACGACACCTGGCCCTTGATGCCGTAGCCGACGAGCACGGCGCCAGGCCCCTCTTCCGAGGAGATGCTGCCCGCCGTATCCGTCACTGCTCCTCGCGCGTCGAGGTCGGCCTGGCTCGGCTCGACGGGGGCCGGGGCCGCCTGGGCGCCGTCGGACGACACGGAGATGATGGGCGTGCCCACATCCACCGTCTGGCCCTCCGGCACGAGGATCGCGCTGACCACGCCCGCAAAGGGCGAGGGCAGTTCGACGAGCGACTTCGCGGTCTCGATCTCCACGAGCACCTGGTTGACGACGACGGTGTCTCCCGCCTTCACCCGCCAGGCCACGATTTCGGCCTCGGTCAGACCCTCGCCGACATCCGGAAGATTGAATTCTGAGGTGCTCACGGTGACGCTCCTGAATCTCTAGTAGGCCAGGGCCCGGTCGACTGCCTCGAGCACGCGGTCGGCGTCCGGAAGGTAGGGCGTTTCCAGCTTGGCCGGCGGGAACGGGGTGTCGAATGCGGTCACCCTGAGCACGGGCGCCTCGAGCGAATAGAAGGCCTTCTCCGTGACGGTCGCGGCGATCTCGGAGGAGATGCTCACGAAACCGGGCGCCTCGGATGCCACGACGAGACGGCCGGTCTTGTGCACGGAGGCGAGGATCGGCTCGTAGTCGATGGGGGAGAGCGACCGCAGGTCGATCACCTCGACGCTCGTGCCCTCGCCGGCGGCCAGTTCGGCCGCCTGCATCAGCACGTTCACCATGGCCCCGTGCCCCACGAGGGTGACCTCGGTGCCGGTGCGCACGACCCGGCTCGAGTGCAGCGGCGACGCGCTCGCGGCGAACTCCACCGGCCCCTTGTGCCAGTAACGGCTCTTCGGTTCGAAGAACATCACCGGATCGTTCGAGCGACAAGCCTCCTGGATCATCCAGTACGCGTCATTCGGGGTGCTCGGGCTCACCAGCCTGAGGCCCGGGGTGTGCGCGAAGTAGGCCTCCGGGCTCTCCTGGTGGTGCTCGACGGCCCCGATGTGCCCGCCGTACGGAACCCGAATCACCACCGGCATCGACACCTTGCCCTCGTGCCGGCTGGTCATCTTCGCCAACTGGGTCGTGATCTGGTCGAAGGCGGGAAAGATGAAGCCGTCGAACTGGATCTCGCACACCGGCCGGTAGCCGCGCATG
>NZ_JAYSJZ010000071.1:0-68539 GCF_043726815.1 Lacisediminihabitans sp. | reverse complement strand
CCACTGTCTGTGATTTTGGACGATCGGTTTCCCGGACGCACCGAAATTGTAAAACTGAAGGGCAATCACATGACTCCGGTAGCCCAAGATTTGAAATGTCCCGTCACGTCGATCGGGGGACAATCCGAAGAGAATTGTGACACGTCACCAAAATTCGGAATAATCCCAGGGTCCATGCGCTTGCATAGGACTATGACCAATCTCATTGACACTCATCCCTCCTACGTCGTCGGCACCTGGGCCATCGACCCGACTCACTCCACCCTCACCTTCAGCGTCAAGCACCTCGCGATCAGCAAGGTCCGCGGCTCCTTCGAGAAGTTCGACGTGACGGTCGTCACCGCCGAGGACCCCACCGCCACCACCGTCGAGGCCGTCATCGACATCGCCTCGGTGAACACCGGCCAGAAGGACCGCGACGCGCACCTGCGCACGAGCGACTTCTTCCAGGTCGACGAGTTCCCCACCGCCACCTTCTCTTCCTCGAAGATCGCCATCACCGGCGATGACTTCACGATCGACGGCAGCCTGACGCTGCGCGGCGTCACCGAGCCCATCACTCTCACCGGTGAATTCGGCGGCATCGTCACCGACGGCTACGGCCAGACCAAGGCCGGGCTCGCGGCATCCACCAAGATCAACCGCCAGGACTTCGGCGTGAGCTGGAACGCGGCCCTCGAGGCCGGCGGACTCACCCTCGGCGACGAGATCAGCCTCACCCTCGAGCTTCAGCTCGTGCTTCAGGCCGCCTAACCCCCACCGTTTCCTGGGCCCTCGCGGGAGACCGCGGGGGCCCATCGTCGTTAACCCCGGCCATATGCTGCGCCAGGCATGTGCCTAGCGGTGCTGCTCGACCTCGTGCTCGGCGTGCTCGGCCGGCTCGAGCTGGAAGGTCGAGTGGGCGACGTCGAAGTGCTCCTTGAGGCACTCGCTCAACGCGTCGAGGAGCCGGTCGGTGCGGTTCTCGCTGAAGATGTACGGCTCAACCACCACGTGCGCGGAGAACACGTTCGATCCGGGAGTGATCGACCAGACGTGCACGTCATGCACCGAGACCACGCCCTCCTTGGAGAGCACGTGCTCGCGGATGAGGTCCACATCGGTGCCGCGGGGAGTGCCCTGGCTGAGCACCCGCAGCACGTCCCGCATGAGCGTGATGGCCCGCGGCAGAATGAGGGCCGCGATGGCGAGCGAGGCGATCGCGTCGGCGAGTTCGAACCCGGTGAAGAGGATCACCACGGCCGCCACGACCACCGCGATCGACCCGATCAGATCGCCGAGAACCTCGAGATACGCCGCACGCATGTTGATCGAGTTCGCCGCCCCGCCGCGGAGCACGAGCAGGGCCGCGGTGTTCGCGATCACGCCCACCACTGCGACGACGAGCATGAGCGGGGCCTTCACGGCACCGGCCGACGCGCCGCTGAGACGGCCGATCGCCTCGATGAGCACGAACGCCACGACCACGAGCAGGATCGCGGCGTTGAGGAAGGCGGCGAACACCTCCGCCCGACGGTGGCCGAAGGTGCGCTTGTCGGTGGCGGGGCGCGCGGCCATGACGGTCGCGATCAGCGCGACGACCAGACCGGTGAGGTCGGAGAGCATGTGGCCGGCGTCGGCGAACAACGCGAGGGACCCGGACACGAGCGCGCCGACCAGCTCGATGACGAGCACGACGGAGACGATCCCGATCGCGATGCCGAGCCGGCGGCGGTTGCCGAGCCCGGTCGCCGGGTCGACGCCGTGCGCGTGCGCGTGCCCCGCATCGTGACCGCCCGCAGCATCCATGGTTCCACTCTAGGAAGCCCGGAGCGGGTATTCCACCAATCCCGCTAGTCGGGAATGACCACCGTTCTCAGTAGCGATTCGGCCGATCCGCCGAGAGAGGACAATGGCACAGTGAACTTCGTACCCACCGCGATCGCCGTCGGCGTGCTCATCGCCATCGCGACCGGCCTTCTGTTGGCGCGAGGCATTCCACGACCCTGGGGTCCGATCTGGGCGATCGCGCGCGCCGCACTGCAGCTCGGCCTGCTCACCCTGATCCTGGGCGGCATCATCTCCGACGAGCGCTGGGTGGCGGTCGCCCTCGTCGTGATGTTCGGAGCCGCGGTCTACACGGTGTCCCGCCGGGTTGCCCGGTCGCGCGTCGAGGTCGCGATCGTCGCCGGATCCCTCGCCGTGGGCCTCGCGGTGCCGCTGATCACCGTGTTCGTCTCGGGCGCGATCCAGTTCTCCGGTCGTTACCTGCTCGCGGTCGGCGGGATCATCATCGGCGGCACCATGAGCGTCGCGACCCTCGCCGGTCGGCACTTCCGCGAGGCGCTGGTGAGCCGCCAGGACGAGGTGGAGGGCTGGTTGGCCCTCGGTGCGACACCACGGCAGTCGGTTCGCGATCTCGCGACCCGCGCGGTGTTCGGCGCGCTCATCCCCACCACCGACCAGACCCGCACCACCGGCCTCGTCGCCCTGCCCGGATCGTTCGTCGGCGCGATCTTCGGCGGGGCCTCGGTGCTGCAGGCCGGGGTGTTCCAGCTCGTGGTTCTCACGAGCATCCTCGCCTCGGGGGTCATCACGTCGATGCTCCTCACCACCGGATTCAGCGGAGCCGTCGGGCTTCTCGGCGTGCGGCTGAGCGACTAGCGCCGAGGGACTAGCGCCGAGCGACTAGACCGGAAAGACCAGCAGGGTGCTGGACGCCGTGGCGATGAGCTTGCCGTTCGCGTCGTGCACCGTGCCCTCGGCGAAGGCCGCCCGCGTGCCCGGCTTGGTGACGATCCCCACCGCCGTGAGCTGCCCGGTGTCGGCCATCACGGGCCGGAGGTAGCTCACCTTGATTTCGAGGGACGTGTAGCCCTGCCCCTGGGGAAGGGTGGTCTGCACCGCGCAGCCGAGCACGGAGTCCAGAAGCGTGCACACCAGCCCGCCGTGCACCGTGCCGATGGGGTTGTAGTGCGATTCGTCCGGATCGCAGGTGAACGTGACCCTGCCCACCTCGGCGGCGACGGGCCGCATGCGCATCAGGTGCACGATCGGGGGCGCCGGGATCGCCTCGTCGACGAGGGCCTGGATGTACTCGAGGCCCGACATCGTCTTGGCCAGTTCCGCGCCGATCAGCGGGTCCTCCCAGGTCACGGTCCTCGATCGGTCGGTGAGCTCGTTCTGGTCCTCGGTGTTCACGGCGGTCCTTTCCGCGCTCCAGCCTAGGTGCGGCCCGTGTAAAGAGAACCTTGACACGTTGCCCGACGTCAAGGCAAACTTGACAGATGACAGACCAGGCGCAGTTCGAGGGCATCCGAGCCGCCCTTCAGCGGCGGGCGGATGCCGACGCGGCCCTGGCCGAAGCCGTGGACGAGGCCCGGGCGTCCGGGCTCACCTGGCAGGCCGTCGGTGACGCGCTCGGCACCTCTCGACAGGCGGCCTTCCAAAGATTCGGCCGCCCCCTCGATCCCCGAACGGGAGAACCAATGAACACGACGCCGCAGCCCCGCGCCGCCGAGCGGGCGGCCGAGGCATTCGCGCACCTCGCGGCCAACCGCCCGCAGGCGGTGGTCGACGAGTTCGACGACACGATGAGGTCGCATCTCGACGTTGACAAACTCGCCGCCGCCTGGGCACAGGTCGCGGCGCTCGTCGGAGCGTTCGAGAGGCAGGGTGAGCCGTTCGCCCGCGCCGCCGACACCCTGACGGTCGTGGATGTGCCTCTCGCGTTCGAGGCGGGCGACATGGTTGGGCGCATCGCGTTCGACCCCAGCGGCGCAATCGCGGGGCTCTTCCTGCTCACACCGGCAGCCGCCGGGGAGTTGTGATGACGACTCGGCCGGTGCTCGCCTATCTCGCGATCGCCTTCGGCCTGTCCTGGCTGTTCGCGGTCCCGCTCTGGCTCTCGGGAGGCCTGAAGAACCCCTGGTTCCTCGTGATCGCCCTCTTCATCATGGCGACCCCCGCCGCGGCCGCCCTCCTGGTGAGCAGGTTCGTCGACCGCCCGGCCTCGATCCCCCGCGGCCTCGGGCTGTGGCCGATCCGGCCGGTGCGCCGCACGATCGGCTATGCGGGACTGGGGGTACTGCTCACGGTCGCCATCATCCTCGTGGCGTTGCCAATCGGCGCCCTCCTCGGCGTGTATCCGGCCGACTTCGTGCACCTCTCAGGGTTCCAACAGACGATCGACGGCACGCTCGCCGCGGTCGGTGCCCCTCCCCTACCGGTGCCGATCCAACTTCTCGCCGCCGCCCAGCTACTCAACGTGCTCCTCGGCACCCTCATCAACACCATCCCGGCCCTCGGCGAGGAACTGGGCTGGCGCGGCTTCCTCTTCCCGCGCCTGCTCGCCCTTGGCCCGGTGCCCGCCATCCTGCTCTCCGGCGTGATCTGGGGCGCCTGGCATGCCCCGCTCATCCTGCTCGGCTACAACTATCCGGCCGCCCCGGGATGGCTCGGCGTGCTCGCCATGATCGGCATGTGCACCCTCGTCGGGGCGATCTTCGGCTGGCTGCGGATCCGTTCCCTGTCGGTCTGGCCAGCCGCCGTCGCGCACGGAGCATTCAACGCCGCGGCGGGATTCAGCCTCGTGTTCGTGCAGGTCGGCCGGCAGATCGATACCCTTCAGGCCACCATCCTGGGCTGGTCCGGCTGGATCGTGCCGCTCGTGATCGTCGTCGTCCTCGTGGTCACCGGGCAGTTCAGACCCCGGCCGGCCGCGCCGGTCAGCACCGAGGATGCGATGGCCGCGACAGCGTAGGCGGAATGCGCAACACCCCGCCGCGCGTTGGGGAAGGCAGGACAACACGATCGGAGCACGACCATGACGGACCACAGCGACTGGCTTCACCTGCAGAGGCAGGCGCACCGGGAGTTCGCCACGCGACTCGGTGAGATCACCGATTGGGACGCCCCCACCCCGGACACCGAATGGAACGTGCGGGATCTCGTGAGTCACGTGATCGAGGAACAGCAGTGGGTGCCGCACCTGCTCGCCGGCCGCACCGTCGAGCAGGCGACACGCGACCTGCAGCCCCTCGGCGACGACCTCAGGGCCGAGTGGCGCCTGTACTCCCTTGCGGCCACGGCGGCGTGGGAGGAGGCGTCGCCCTCAGCTCTGGTGTGCCTGTCGCGCGACAAGGTTCCCGTCACCGACTACCTGCGCGAACAGGTGGGCGACGTGACCATCCATTCGTGGGATCTCGCCCGGGCGGTCGGCGCGTCCGAGGAGTTGGATGCCGCGCTCGTCGAGGCGGTCTGGACACTCTTCGAGCCTCAGCGCGACACCCTGGCCGCGAGCGGACTCTACGCCCCGCCCGTGCCGCTGCCCGACGACGCCCCGCTGCAGTCCCGGCTGCTCGCGCTCACCGGTCGCACCCCCTAGAAACCGGCGATGGCGTGCGGCACGTAGGCCGCCTCGAGCTCGGCGACCTCCTCGGAATCGAGGTGGAGTTCGAGTGCCGCCACGGCATCCTCGAGGTGCGAGAGCTTCGTCGCGCCGACGATCGGCGACGTCACGGCCTCGCGACCGGCCACCCACGCGAGCGCCACCTGGGCCCGCGGAACACCGCGCCGCTGGGCGACCGAGGCCACGGCATCCGCCACCCGGCGGTCGGACTCCTCGGCCTGACGGTAGAGCGTCGCTCCGAACTCGTCGGTCTGCGACCGCGCGGTCGACGCATCCCAGTCGCGCGTGAGCCTGCCGCGGGCGAGCGGGCTCCACGGCAGCACCCCGACCCCCTGGTCGAGGCAGAAGGGGTGCATCTCGCGCTCCTCCTCGCGGTTGATGAGGTTGTAGTGGTCCTGCATCGACACGAAGCGCGTCCAGCCGCCCAGGTCCGCCGCATGCTGCGCCTGGGCGAACTGCCAGGCGAACATCGATGAGGCCCCGATGTATCGGGCCTTGCCCGCCTTCACGACGTCGTGCAGCGCCTCCATCGTCTCCTCGATCGGCACCGTCGGGTCCCAGCGGTGGATCTGGTAGAGGTCCACGTAGTCGGTGCCGAGACGGCTGAGGCTCGCGTCGATCTGCTCCATGATGTGCACCCTAGACAGGCCGTGACCATTGGGGCCGGGGCGCATGGTGCCGTGGACCTTGGTGGCGATCACGACCTCCTCGCGCCGCGAGAATTCGCCGAGGGCGCGGCCCAGGATCTCCTCGCTCGAGCCGAGCGAATACACGTTGGCCGTGTCGAAGGTGGTGATGCCGAGTTCCAGGGCGCGCCGGATGAACGGTCGGCTCTGCTCCTCGGTGAGGGTCCAGTCGTGGCTTCCCCGCTGCGGATCGCCGTAGCTCATGCACCCGAGGGTGATCGCCGATACTTCGAGTCCGCTGCTGCCCAGTTTCTTGTAGTCCATGAGTCCAGTCTGCTCTCCCCACAGCCTGGCGGTGTCCCCGGCCGCTCGTACGATGGGGCCATGGTTGCCAACGACGACAAGCCGGTGCTGCACTTCGCCACGGCCGACGAGTGGCGCGACTGGCTTGCGGACCACCACACCGAACCCGGCGGCGTACGGCTGATGCTGCGCAAGAAGGGGTCGGCGCTCCCCGGAATCGGCGTGGAGCAGGCCCTCGACGAGGCGCTCTGCGTCGGCTGGATCGACGGCCAGCGGGCGGCTTTCGACGAGCACTACTTCCTCCAGGCCTACAGCCCGCGTCGCGCGCGCAGCCCCTGGTCGCAGATCAACCGCGACCATGTCGCACGGTTGGCCGCCGAGGGCCGGATGCGGCCATCCGGTCTCGCCGAGGTGGATCAGGCCAAGGCCGACGGCCGCTGGGATGCCGCCTACCGCCAGAAGACCGCGGAGGTCCCTCCCGACCTGCAGGCCTCTCTCGACGCGAATCCGGCCGCGGCCACGCTCTTCGCGACGCTCTCCAGCCAGAACCGGTTCGCCATCCTGTTCAGGGTCGGCTCGGTCACCCGGGCGTCCACGCGGGCCGCGAAGATCGACACGTTCGTGGCGATGCTGGCCCGCGGCGAGACCATCTACCCGCAGTAGCGCGCGCCTCCTCGCGCGCTCTCCGGACCCGGGCCCATGCGTGGGCCCGCGCTCCTCCTCCCGCGCACCCCGTTCCCGCTCCGCCGCGCACGTCTCCCGGCGTCGCGCATATCTCCCGCCGCCGCGCACGCCCTCCGCGCCGTCGCGCACGCCCTCCAAGCTGTCGAGTGGGCAATAGTGGCGGAAAGACCCGCGGTTTGGGTGCACCTTTGCCCACTCACCGCGCCGCACCCCGTTCCCGCCCCGTCGCGCACGCCCTCTGCCCCGTCGCGCACATCCTCCGCCGCGCACGTATCGCGCCGTCGCGCACGCCCTCCAAGCTGTCGAGTGGGCAATAGTGGCGGAAAGACCCGCGTTTTGGGTGCACTTTTGCCCACTCACCGCGAAGGGGACGAGAAAGGGGACGAGAAAGGGCCACACACGGATGAACCGGCGGGGATGCCGGCGGGGATGGCGAGCCACGGGCAAGGCGCGACGAAACCCCGCAGAATAGCCCGCGCGACCCGCGCCGTCCAGCCCCTTCACCCCCGGGCGTACGCTCGAATACATGAAGGCAACCACAGAACTCTCCGACAACCTGCAGGCCGTTCTCGTCGACCTCATCGAGCTCCACATCCAGGGCAAACAGGCCCACTGGAACGTCGTGGGCACCAACTTCCGCGACACCCATCTCCAGCTCGACGAGATCATCGACGCCGCCCGGCTGCTCTCCGACGAGGTGGCGGAGCGGATGCGCGCCCTGCACGCCCTGCCCGACGGACGCTCCGAGACGGTGAGCGCCACCACCACGCTGCCCAAGTTCCCCGAGGACCAGGTCGACACCGCCGAGGTCGTCTCGCTGATCACGGAGCGCCTCGACGCGGCGGCCGCGACCGCACGACGGGTGCACGACGCGGTCGACGAGGCGGACCCGACCAGCGCCGACATCCTGCACAAGGTGATCGAGACGCTTGAGCAGTACGCGTGGATGGTGAGCGCCGAGAGCATGAAGCCGCGGAAGCGCGGCGCGAAGACCGGTCTCTAGGCCCCGTCAGGGTCGGTTAGAGGGCCGCCGCCAGCAGCGCCACCCGAACGGACCCGCCCTTGGTGTCCTGCTCCCCCACGCGCTCGAATCCGAGTCGCGCGTGAAATGCGAGCGACTCCGGGTTCGGCGGCAGCACATTCACTTCGCAGGTGACCTCCGCCCGGCCCTCCGCCCGGGCGAGGGCGAAGACGGCGTCGTACAGCATCCGCCCGATTCCGGCCCCGCGGGCCGCCTCGCCCACGACGATGCGGTCGACGTAGAGGAAGTCGGTTCCCCGACCCTCGAAGAAGCGGAAGTTCTCGCTCGGGTAGTCGGCGCCGGGCCGCATGCCGATCACGAATCCCCGCACCGTCGACTCGTCGGGCCCGTCGACCGCGACACTGGCGAATCCGGCGACCCGCACCAGTTCGGCCATCTCCTCGATCGAGGTGATGGGAACGGCCGGATGGGCCGCGTCATTGAGGAGCACGACCTGAGCGAGGTCTTGGGCGGTGAGGTTGCGAAGAAGCATGCACCAAGTCTGCCCGCTTCGGAGAGTGCTAGTCGCCCTCGGGCACGAGGATCCAGAGGGCGATATAGATGAGGAACTGGGGCCCGGGGAGGAGGCAGGAGAGCACGAACGCCAGGCGCACGACGGTGGGACTCCAGCCGTAGCGCCTCGCGATGCCGGCGCAGACTCCCGCGATGATTCGTCCCTGTCGTGGTCTCTTCAGTTCAGCCATGCTGCAAGCATTCCACGGCGAGCCTCGGCGCGTTATCGGGTTATCCCCCGAAATCATCGCCGACGGGTGGTCTAATCGGCTCATGCGACAGCGTCACACCACCCTCCGTCTCATGGTCATGCTCCTCGTCGGGGTGATCGCGGCCATCATCACCGGCGCCTTCGGCGAGTGGGTCTACGCGCCCACCGTCGGCTGGGCGGCCGCCGCCCTCGTCTACTCCACCTGGGTCTGGGCCTCGATCGCCCGCCAGGATGCCGCCCAGACCGCGACTCACGCCAGCCGCGAGGAGCCCAATCGGGCGATCGCCGACCTGCTCGTGCTCATCCTCAGCATCGCGAGCCTGTTCGCGGTGGTGGTCGTGCTCGCGAACGCGGCGAACGTGGCCGGCGCCGGCAAGGCGCTGCTGGCGACCCTCGCCCTCGTGAGCGTCGCCCTGTCCTGGATCCTGCTGCACACGCTCTACACGCTGCGCTACGCCCGCCTGTACTACACCTCGGGCAAGGGCATCGACTTCAACCAGGCCGATCCCCCGCAGTACACCGACTTCGCCTACCTCTCGTTCACGCTCGGCATGACCTACCAGGTGTCGGACACCAACATCACCAACCATGCGATCCGCGCCACAGCGCTGCGGCACTCGCTGCTCTCGTTCGTGTTCGGCTCGGTGATTCTGGCGTCGACGATCAACCTGGTCGTCAACCTGACGCACTGAGATCAGGCCGGGGCCGTGACGAAGTCGATGAGCTGCTCCACCCGGCCGAGAACGACCGGCTCCAGGTCGGCGTAGCTGCGCACCCGCCCGAGGATCCGTTGCCAGGCCCGCGCGACGTCCTCCTGGTCGTCGTGCGGCCAGCCGAGCGACTCGCAGATGCCGTGCTTCCACTCGATGCTCCTCGGCACCTCCGGCCAGCGCTCCATGCCGAGGCGCTGCGGCTTCACCGACTGCCAGATGTCGACGAAGGGATGCCCGACCACGAGCACGTTCTCACGGTGCGGACCCCGCGCCACGGCATCCGCGATGCGCGACTCCTTGGATCCCGGCACGAGGTGGTCGACGAGCACTCCCACCCGGCGTCCTGGCCCCGGAGCAAAATCGCTCACGATGGCGGCGAGGTCGTCGACGCCCTCGAGGTACTCCACCACCACTCCCTCGACCCGCAGGTCGGCGCCCCACACCTTCTCCACGAGTTCGGCGTCGTGGCGCCCCTCCACGAAGATGCGGCTGGGCAGCGCAACCCTCGCCCGCGCCCCGTCGACCGCGAAGGATCCGGAGGCGGTGCGCGCGGTGCCCATCGATGCGGCCACCGGCGCGGTGAGCACGACCGGCTCGCCCTCGAGCAGGAATCCGCCGCCGAGCGGAAATAGTCGCACTCCGCCGCGGTAGTCCTCGAGGTGCACCAGCTTGCCTTCGACGCGCAGGACCGCCCCGCAGAATCCGCTGTCCGCCCACTCGATCACGAGATCGCGTTCGGCCGGGATCTGCCGGATGACCTTGCGCCCCGCTCCACGCCAGTCGCCGGCGAGAACGTCTTCCCCGTACCGTTCGAAGGTCACGCGCCGTCGACCGTCGGGGCGAGTTCGAGGTACTTCTCGTGCACCTGGGCCGTCGCGAACGGACCGTCACCCTGAGCGTTCGACTGCGGCTCGTCGAACTGAACCCACCACATCCGTCCGCCGCCGGCACGGCCCCAGACGCCGGCGAGTGCCGAGCCGCCGGAGCGCACGATTATGCCGCCCGGCTCGAACGGCCACGGGGAGGGGTCGGTGGGCGACGCATCCCGCAGATGCACCTGGGCACCGATCCCGAAGTCACCAGCCACGAAGAACTCTCGCTCAGCCGTCGATGCGCTTGAGCAGGTGGAACGGGATCGCCAGCGAGAGCGCCACGGCCACGATGCCGCCGAAGAAGACAACGCCATGCTCCACGCCCGGCTCGAACGCGTAGCCGAAGAGCAGAATGCCGCCGACGAACAGCGCGAGGGCGATGACAAAGGCGACGATCTTCACGGGGGTCCTCCAACGGTCCGGCTGCTGTGCTCCCATCCTACGGAATGGATCGACGACCGCCCGCAGGGACGCTGCATGATGGAAGCATGAAAACGATCGAGGATGTCGGCGGGCGCTACGAGCTTTCCATCGACGGCCAGGCCGTCGCGGTGAGCACCTACCGCGACATCGGGCACCGCCGAGTGTTCCTGCACACCGAAGTCGACCCGGACTACGCCGGCCAGGGGCTCGCCACCGAGCTCATCGAGTGGGCGCTCGGCGACGTGCGCGAGAGGGGACTGCGGATCGTCGCCAAGTGCCCGATGGTGGCCGGGTACCTCACCAGGCACCACCAGTTCGACGACATCGTCGACACCCCTCAGGGCGTCGACGGGCCGTAGCGAGGCCGGGCTTCACCTGGCGCCCGTCGGCTCGCGGCGGGGAAAACTCGTCGCGGAGGGAGTCCCGCCTCCCGCCGCCACGCGGTTTCCCCGCCGCCGGGCGCGCCAACCCCCGCCGCGAGGGGTCGCGCTGGGTCGCGGTGGGTCGAGCGGACTGGGCAGGGCCGGATGCCGGCGGCCGGGAATCCGCCCCTCAGGACTCGGAGAGCACCGAGAGCACGTTGCCGGCCGGGTCGAGGAACCAGGCGATGTCCGGCCCGTTGCCGCGCATGATGCCCTTGGAGTCGAACGGCAGGGTGTCGCTCGGGTAGATGTCCGTCTTGACGCCTCGCGAGTTGAGGTCGTCGACGGCCGACTCCACGTCGTCGACGGTGAAGTTGAGGATGGTGAAGCTGGCCGGCTCGTGATTCGGCTTCGAGTACACGAGCACCGTCGCGCCGCTCTCGAGGTGAAGGTTGAGGAAGCCCATGTCGTTGATGGAGACGCGCATCCCGAGCGTCTCGCCGTAGAACCGTCGTGCGGCCTCGATGTCGTCGACCGAAAACCCGCTGAATGCTCCGCTGCTGGTGAACATGGTCGTGCTCCTTCATTTGTCGTTCAGTGAACGCGCTCCGGGCCTCCCCGGCCGAACTCCCCCGGGCGTCCCTCGAGCCAGAGCGGCTCGATCGGCCGGGAGTGGACGTTACCGGTGGGCATCGGCGCTCCTCCCTGGGTTGGCGCCGCATCCGTCAGCGACGCTCGCCCCAGCTTCGCAACAAACGATGCCCGGCGCAAAGATCAATGCCCTCGAGCCATCACTGGCGACCCGAGTCCTTCAGGCAAAGCCCCTCGATGCCCACCGTGACCGTGTCGACGAGAAGCTCGAAGCTGCGATCGAGGTCGTCGGGAAGCCCGAATCCCCCGCCGAGCTCGAGGACGACGAATCCGTGGACGGCCGAGCGGAGCACCCGGATGACGTCGATCGTCGCCTCGGGGGGAAGGTCGAATCCGCGCAACACACTGGTGATGACGGCGAGCGTCTCTGCGCTCGCGGCGACGAGTCCCGCGTCCAGAGGATCGTCCTGACGTGCGGCGACCTCCGACGCCGCAAAGCGACCCGGGTGCCGACGGGCGAAGTCGCGCAGGGCATCCGCCATCGCCCGCACGGCGTCCGGCCCGGCCCGGCCCGTAGTGGCGGCGGAGATCGCCTTGGTGAGGTCGTTCACCGACGCAATGGCGATCTCCCGCCGCAGGTCGGCGAGCGACGACACGTGCTTGTAGAGGCTCGGCACGGCGATCCCGACCTGGCCGGCGACGGCCGCGAGCGTGAGGTCGCCGAACCCGGGCGCGCCGCCGGCATCGACGAGGTCGACGGCCGCGGCGACGATCGCGGCCCGGTTAAGCCTGGCCCTAGGCACGAGCCGCCCATCCGCCCGCGGCGCCGCCACGAAGGGTGTCCAGGAATTCGAGCGTGCCCGGCACCGTGATCTCGGGACGCTGGGCGTGCGGGTAGTGGCCGGCATCCTCGACGAGCCGGGACTGGCCGCCGAGGCTCGCGATCCACTCGCTCTCGGCCGCGGGGCTCGGGTAATCGGGGTCGAGAGCGCCCACAAGGGCGAGCATCGGCGCCGTCACCTCGCCGAGTCGCTGCTCCACCACCGAGTGGTCGAGCTGCAGGGCGAGCTCGCGGAAGGAGCGAAGCCGACCGGGCTCGGCGAGCATCGAGCGGATCGCCGAGACGTGCTCCTCGAGCCACGGGGCGCGGGTGCCCTTGTTGAGCGACCGGTAGAACGTCGCCCAGAAGGCGCCGCCCCACGGCCGGGCCAGGGCGAGGCGGTAGAGACCCCGGGTCGCGGCGCGGGCGAAGGACGATGAGGGGGCCTCGCGGAGCAGCGGCCCATAGAACACGAGCCCGGCGATCGCCTCCGGGTGCTCGGCGGCGGCCCAGGCGGCGGAGGCCGCCCCCATGGAGTTGCCGAGCACCACGGCCGGCCCGCCGAGCTCGCCGATGAGGGCGAGCAGGTCCTCTCCCGTGGCGATGTCGCCGTGGGTGCGGAAGGTCGTGTCGCTCGCACCGTGACCGCGAAGGTCCATCACGGCGACCCGATAACCGGCGGCGAGCAGTGGGGTGGCGATCTCCCGGTACGACGACCGGAGGTCACCCATGCCGGGGATCGCGACCACGAGCGGTCCGGAGCCCTCGACGGTGTACGAGACGCGGCCCTCGGGGCGGACCAGGTAGTGAATGTTCTGTGCGGTGAAAGTGTCCATAGCCATAAAGCTAATTGCATTAGCCTTTTGGCGCAAGACCCAGTTTTTCCCTAGTGGTCATCGCCCCGGCTGGAGGCGGCGTCCCCGTCCGTGAGGTCGCCCTCCGACTGCCGCTGCGCGCTGGCGGCCTGGTCGAGGTCGGCCTGAATGTCGCCGAGGTCGCCCGCTGCGGGCGACGCCGGCGCCGTCGACGCCGGCGCGGGCGACGCCGAACCGGACGAGCCCGTGGAGGGAACGGATGCCGGGCCGCCCGCCGTCAGGCGGCCCGCGCATCCGGAGAGCACGACCAGGAGGCCGAGCGCCGCGATCGCCGATCGCACGCGGGCCGCCGGCATCACTTGAGGGCCGCCATGATGCTCTTTGCGTCCGCCCGGGCGACCTTCGCCGCCGCGTGGGCCGACACGATCGACGCCCGGATCGGTGCCATCACGGCGTGGTTCGCGTTGTAGTCGGGCGGGGTGACCGCGAGGGCCCTGGCGGCCGTGCCGTCGGCTGCCGCCTTAGCCGCGGCGATCTGCGTCGTCATGTCGGCCAGCTTCGCCTGGAGCTCCGGAGTCGACTTCGACGCGTGCTTGCCGGCGAGTGCCGCGGCGAGCTTCGATTCGGCCGCGGTGAGGCGAGGGATCACCGTGTCGGTGAGGGCGTCCGCCGCCGCGGCGAAGTGCGCCTGCGGCAGGGCGACGGCATAGACCCGGTAGCCCGTGAAGATCGACGCGTAGTCGGTGCGAGCCGTCGCGGCATCCGTGTCTGCCGCGATCTTGGCCGCGAGCGACCTCATCGCCGCGAGATCGGCGTTGAGGGTGCCGAGAATGGTCGACCGATCGGCGTCGGTGAGGGCCGTGTTGGCCGTGACCTTGGGGATGGCGGCATTCAACGAGGCGATTCTCGCGCTCGTCTTCGCGGCGGCCGAGGCCTGGATGGCGGAGAGTTTCGCCGGGGCGCCGACTGCTGAATCGCCCGCCACCGAGTCTGTCGGCGACGCCATCGCCGGAACGGCGCCGGCGGCGAGCGCGGCGAGGGTGAGGGTGCTAACGAGGGCGGTACGGATGATCGGTCTCATGATGCTTGCTCCAACTCGTGCGGTTCATTCCCGTCGAACGACTCGACTCCGTCACTCTGCCGCGCGAATGTTCGGACACAGTGGGCCGGATGTTCGGGGAAGGTAAGGCCGCTCAGACGGCGAGAAAGCCCGTCACCACGAGTTCCCGCACCGCCGGGAGCAGCTCACGCAGCAGCGCCGCCTCATCCACCTCGAGCAGTTGCGCGATCGCCGCGGCGATCGCGCGCACGCTGAGCTCTCCGTCGCAGGCCCCCACGAGGGCCGCGAGCGCGGTGTCGAGGGGCACGGAACGCCCGAAACCGCCGCCCTGGCGGAGGGTCATCACCGTGGGGTCCTGGCTTCCCGGCCAGTAGTGGCGTTCCTCCGTCACGTCGCCGGCCACCGTGAGGCGGGCACGCCCCAGCTCGTCGTCGGTGAGTGCTTCCTGCCAGTCGTGCGCGGCCAGGCTCGCCGCGAGGTGAGGCCCGAGTCCCGAGCCGATGGGACCGCCGAGCCGCTCGAGGCGCCGCAGGGTGCGCTCCCCCGCCGGCCGGCGCAGGGTGAGGTAGCCGAATCCGACGCGGGTCACTCCCCGGGCCTCGAAGTCGTCGAGCCAGGCGCCGTACAGCCTGTCGAACTCGGCACCCGGGCGCGTGCCGCCGTCGCGGATCCAGGTCTCGGCGTACAGCGCGGCATCCTGCACCTCGCGCTCGACGACCCACGCGTCGAGGCCCGTCGCGTCGACCCACGCGCCCACCCGCTCGAGGCCATCCTCGTCGCCGCGGTATTCCCAGTTGCCGAGCAGCTGCGCGACTCCGCCGGGCTGCAGGTGATCGGCGGCACCGGCGATCACCGACGCGACGAGCGCATCGCCGACGAGTCCGCCATCCCGATACTCGTAGGCGGGCACCCCGGCCACCCGGGGAGTGATCACGAACGGCGGGTTCGACACGATGTGACCGAACCGCTCGTCGGCCACGGGGTCGAAGAGGCTGCCGAGGCGGAACTCGATGTTGGGGATGCCGTTGAGCGCGGCGTTGAACCCCGCGATCTGGATCGCCCGGCTCGAGATGTCGGTGGCGACCACCCTCAGGGCGTGGCGCGCGGCGTGCATCGCCTGGATGCCGCACCCGGTGCCCAGGTCGAGCGCGGTCTCCACCCTCGTGCCGATCATGATGCCGCTGAGGGTCGTGGATGCTCCGCCCACGCCGAGCACGTGATCCTCGCGAAGGGCGCCGACGATCGACAGTTCGCCGAGGTCGCTGGCGATCCACCAGCTCACCACCCCGAGCGAGTCGACGAAGCTGTACGGCCGCAGGTCGAGCAGCGCGACGACGACATCGCCATCGCGGCGCACCAGCTCGAGGTCGGCCGCCCCCTGCACCCCGAGCGTGGGCAGGGCGGCACCGGCGCGCACGGCATCGACGGGCAGCCCGAGCACGAAGAGCGAGGCGAGGGTGGCGAGCGCCTCGTCGCCGGGCGCCGGGGCGAGCAGCGCGCGCATGGCCGGAACCCGCTGCCCGCGGTGCAGTGCCGCCGCCGCGGCTTCGCCCCAGAGCGCGTCCATCGCGTCGACGGTGAATCGGGCGCGCTCGAGGTCGGCGCGGAGGAGGGCGATCTGCTCGGTGGTCACCCTGCAATTCAACTGCACCGCGCGGCGTCCGCGGCCCACCCGGTCATCCGTCGTCTGGTGGCGGCTACCGCCGGTAGTAGACCCGCGCTCCGTAGGACGCGGAGACGGCGAGCGCGAGCACGCAGACGAGGAGCGCCGTGAGCGGGTCGAGCGGGATCAGGGCCGCGAGCGCGAGCGCCACGCCCGTGACGGCCTTGATCGTGGGGCTGATCACGGCGTGGGTCGGCTCGTCCGCCGCACGGTCGAGGGTCAGCTCGAGAAGGCAGATGACGACGAGCGTGAGACCGAGGCCCACGAACAGGAGCGCACGATCGTAGCCCGGGAGCGGTTCCCCGGGGGTCGCGGTGAGCACCTCCCCCACGGCCACCCCGACCACGACCACGCCGGTCAGCATCGCGATGTGCAGGTACACCCAGACGAGTGCCGCGTTGAAGCTGGGGCGAGTGGGGCGCCGGGCGATGAAGTCGAAGTAGACCCACCACAGGCCGAAGCCGATGGCGAGGCCCAACGCGGCATCCACGACGGTGGCGACCGAGAGCGCCGCCGTCTCGTTGGCGGTCGCGACGCCGCGGATCACCCCGGCCACGGTCTCGCCGAGCACGATGAGGGTGAGCAGCCCGAACCGCTCCGGAAACTTGTCCCGGCTGATCTGCGGCAGGCTGGTCTGGAAGCGGTTGGTCACCGCGGGGGTGGCGATCTCGACCGCGACCGCCGCGGCCCACATCGCGAGCCTCGCCCCGTCGCTCACAAAGAAGCTCAGCGCGAGAAGCGCGAGCGCCACCACGAACCCGCCGGCGAAGCCGAGGGCCGCCCGCCGAAACCTCCTCTCGTGCGCGCCGGCGCGCAGCCAGAGTGTGATGTTGAGGCCGCGGGCGAGAAAGTACGACCCCACGAAGCCGGCGTAGTTGTGACCGAGACCGTCCTCGCCCCAGACGGCGAGCCCGGCCACCGCGAGGATGGCGATGAAGGTGAAGAGCCGATTCTCGAGGCCGTGCGACTCGAAGCGCTCGGTGTAATAGGTGAAGGCGTTCCAGACCCAGATCACCCCGACGAACTGGAGGCCGAACCGGAGCAGGCCGTCGGCGCCGGCGTGGCCGGCGAGGTCGTGGGCGAGCACCGAGACGATCACCACGAAGACGAGATCGAAGAAGAGCTCGACCCAGCCGACCGGACGGTGCCGATCGCCGTCGTCGCGAAGCACGGGGCGTTCCCAGGCCCGCCGGTCACTTTGCGGGGCGGAAGGGCTCATGATCTGCTCCTCGGGCTCGATGGCACCAATCGTAGGCACGAAATGGCTCATCGGCCGAGGGCGGGGCGATCGGCACGCGACTACGCTGGAAGCACCACCGGCCCGTCGAGGAGATCGTGAAACCGCTCAACGAATCCGACATCCGTTCCAGCATCGTCAACGCCTCTCGGGGCGAGATCGAGCGGATGCCGCTGCCGGGCCTGCACGAGGTGCTCTGGGGCGAGCGCGAATACCTCGGCTGGCGCGATCATCAGGCGCCTCTGCGCGGCTATCTCGTGCATTGGATCGATGACCGGCCGGTGGGGATCATGCTCCGGGCGGCGAGCGGCAGCATGCGCCCGGGCATCTCGGCGATGTGCTCGCTCTGCCGCACCCCGCAGCCGTCCGGGCAGGTGACGCTCTTCTCGGCGGCTCGGGCCGGCCAGGCCGGGCGCGACGGCAACACGATCGGCACCTACATCTGCGCGGACCTCGCCTGCTCGCTCATCATCCGCATCCTGCCGCCGGCGTCACCGGGGCAGCCGGACCCGACCGAGGTCGTGGCCAGGCGGGCCGAGGGGCTTCTCACCCGGGTGCGATCGTTCACCGCCGACGTGATGAAGCCGGCCTAGCCCGCCGCGTGCGCGTTCGGGCCGGCCACCCCGCCCTAGCCGTTCGGCTTGTTCGCGGCCTTCGTCTTCTTGTCGGCGCGCTTTTCCTTGAGGGACTTCGACGCCGCCGTCTTCGCGGTGGACTTCTTCGGTGACTTATCGGCCATGGTGAGCTCCCTCGCGGCAGGGGCCCGTGCGGCTCCCTGTGTGCCTGAGAATACGCGCTTTGCGCGGGGCACGCACGCCGGCGCGGACCAGCCGGCACACTCACGCTTGACTTCTTCCGGACGCACGCTAGTCTGAAACCATTCGTTTCTAAAACCGATTGGTTATCTAATGCCGTCATCCCCGGCCTCCCTCGATCGGCTCACGAGCGTCTTCGCGGCGCTTGCCGACCCGACGCGCCGAGCCATCCTGCAACGCCTCGCCGAGGGTGATGCCAAGGTCGCCGAACTCGCCGCTCCCTTCGCGATGAGCCAGCCCGCCATCTCGAAGCATCTCAAGGTGCTCGAGGGCGCCGGCCTGATCTCGCGCAGCCGAGTCTCGACGGCCCGCTTCAGCCACCTCGAAGCCGAACCGCTCAAGGAGGCGAACGAGTACATGGAGAAGTACCGACGATTCTGGGCCTCCACCCTCGACCGACTGGATGTCGCCCTCGCGGCCTACCAGTCTGCAGCACCCACCGATGACAGCAAACAAACCAAGGAGTAGACCGATGGATAAGACGACTCCACCGACCGTCAGCGACCGTGACGTGTACATCACACGGGCCTTCGCCGCGCCGCGCCGCACGGTCTGGAAGTTCTGGACCTCACCGGAGCACCTCGCGTCGTGGTTCGGGCCGGACGGATTCCACGTGCCGCTCGAGACCGTGACCGTGGAGTTGCGCGAAGGCGGCCGCTGGGACCTCGCCATGGTCGACGAGGCCGGCAACGCCTTCCCGATTCGTGGGCGCATCGTCGCCCTCACCGAGTTCGAGTACCTCGAGATCAGGCTCGATGCCGACACGGGGGTTGGGGACCTCGAAGACGTTGCGCTTCGGGTACGGTTCCACGACCATGGGGAACTCACCCGCGTGACGATCCACCAGGGTCCGTTCACCGACGAGCAGCGCGAACAGACCGCCGAGGGCTGGGAGCTCTCCTTCGTCAAGCTCGACTCGATTCTCGAGGAGGCCGGCCGATGAGCCAGGCTGTCGCAACCATCGCCACCGAGCGTGTCACGAGCGCCGACGGCACGGTGATCGCCTTCGAACGGGTCGGCTCCGGACCGGCCCTC
The DNA here is from genome assembly GCF_043726815.1 of Lacisediminihabitans sp. Classification (NCBI taxonomy): domain Bacteria; kingdom Bacillati; phylum Actinomycetota; class Actinomycetes; order Micrococcales; family Microbacteriaceae; genus Lacisediminihabitans; species Lacisediminihabitans sp. The sequence goes on along the minus strand of NZ_JAYSJZ010000071.1, from coordinate 49,386 downwards.
GTGCTCGTGGATGGCGCGCTGTGCTACCGCGACTTCGGCCCGGCCCGGCCGCTGGCCGGCGCGCTCTCCCCGTCGTTCACCGTGTACACCTGGGACCGGCGGGGCCGCGGGGAGAGCGGCGACACGGCGCCATACGCGGTCGAGCGCGAGATCGAGGACCTGAGGGCGGTGATCGCCGCCGCGGGGGGCCAGGCCTTTGTCGTGGGGCAATCGTCCGGCGCCAGTCTCGCCCTCGCGGCATCCGCCCACGGGGTGCCGATGCGCGGCCTCGCCGTCTACGAGCCGCCCTTCGTGGGGCAACGCAGGGTGAAGGGTCGCACCGTCGACTACCTCGCGACCCTCAGGGCCACGCTCGCCCGCGGCGATCGCGCCGGTGCGGTGTCGTATTTCCTGGTGAAGATGGTGGGGGCGCCGGCCTTCGTCCCGCTCATGATGCGTCTGATGCCCCGGGTGTGGAGCAAACTCAAGGGCGTGGCGCACACCCTGCCTTACGACGCGTCGATCATGGGCGACTTCGAGGTTCCGACCGCCGAACTGGCGAAGCTGCGTGTGCCCACCCTCGTTCTGGCGGGCGGCAAGAGCCCCGCACCGATGCGGGAGGGGGTCACGCGCGCCGCTGAGGCGATTCCGGGATCGACGCACCGCATCCTGGACGGCCAGACCCATCAGGTGTCGGAGAAGGCGCTCGCTCCGGAGATCATCGGCTTCTTCGCGACCGCCGGTTAGTCCGACCCGTGTCCACGCGACTGCTGCTGATCAGCGACACTCACGTGCCGGCGCGAGCGCGCGAACTGCCCGCCGCGCTCTGGCACGCGGTTGACGCGGCGGATGTGGTGGTTCACGCGGGCGACTGGGTGGACGTGCCCCTTCTCGACGAGCTGGAGGACCGGGCGAAGCGACTGGTCGGGGTGTGGGGGAACAACGACGGGCCGGCCCTTCGCGACCGGCTGCCCGAGATCGCCCGCGTCACGCTCGACGGCGTGCGGATGGCGGTGGTGCACGAGACCGGCGCCGCGGCGGGCCGCGAGGGCCGAATGGACACGGCCTTTCCGCAGACCGACCTCCTCGTGTTCGGCCACAGTCACATCCCCTGGGACACGACGACTCCCCGCGGCCTGCGCCTGCTCAATCCCGGCTCGCCGACCGACCGTCGGCGCCAGCCGGCCCACACCTTCATGACGGCGGTGCTCGAGGCCGGCGAGCTGCGCGAGGTGGAGCTGGTGCGCCTCTGACCCGGCACCGGCTCGGTCAGGTCAGGCGGCCGGGGTGTGCGCCCGCGCCCGGCGACGCAGCACGATCACGGCGATCCAGCGCCAGCCGAGAAGGAACACCCCGAGCACGATCGTGGCCACGACGACGAAGCTGGTCTGCACGCCCTGACCGCTCAGCACGCGCAGGAGCATGCCCACGATCACCGTGCTGACCCAGACTCCCACCCCGATCCAGGCGATCGACAGCGGATCGCGCCAGGCGCGCGTCGCGACCCAGCCGACGGCGAGGCCCGCTACGAAGGGCCAGAGGGTGTTGAGCGTGCCCAGGATGCCCTCGTTGTGGCTCGCTCGGCCGATCAGCACGAAGACGATCACGAGCACGACGTCGATCGCCCCGAACAGGGTGAGGGACGCCGGGCCGGGTCGCGTGCGGATCATCTCTCAAGCCTATGCCTGGTGTCCCGGCGTCGAGCCGGGCTCGTCGGGGCCGGGAGCCGCGTCATCCGTCGCCTCGTCCACCTCTTCGCCCGTGACGGCGTCCACGGCCGTCTGCCCGGGTGGAAGGTTCGAGAGGTCGGGAGCGATCACGTCGGCCATGCGGCCGGAGTCCGGAAGGCCAAACGCCGGCACCCGCACCGGTCCACCGGCGAGCACGAGGTCGTCCGACCGCCTCGGCAGTGTCTTGCCGCGGAAGAAGTCGGGCTGACGCCACCACCAGATGAGCATCAGCACCGCACCGATCACGAGTCCGCCAACCCCGACCACGGCCTGCGCGCCGATGCCGAAGATGGTCACGTTCTTGCCCTTGTCGTCGACCAGCCAGTCCGGGGCGGCGAACTGGATGAGGCCGTAGACGAACACGGCGAGCAGCATGACCCCGCCGAGCAGCGGGAACAGGCCGCGCATCACAAAGTGCCGGAACGAGGAGGTGAGCGTCTTGCGGTAGAAGTACACGCAGGCGAAGCCCGTGAGACCGTAGTAGAAGGCGATCATGAGGCCGATCGATCCGATCAGGGCGCTCAGCAGGTTGGTGCTGATCAGGGTGAAGATCAGGTAGAACGCCGCCGAGACGATGCCCATGCCGATGGTCGACCAGGTCGGGGTGAGGAACTTCGGGTGGATGCGTGCGAAGTTCTTCGGGATCGCCTTGTACACCGCCATCGAGAGGGCGGTGCGCGCCGTCGGGAGGATGGTGGTCTGCGTGGAGGCGGATGCCGAGGTGAGGATGGAGGCGGCGAGCAGCAGGAGCAGGATGTGCCCGATCACACTGTCCCCGAAGAGCTGCGGACCGATCGCCGAGAACACATCGCTCGCGTTGGCCTCGTTGCCGAGCCCGATGCCCTTCGTGCCGACGCCGGCGAAGGCGACGGCCGCGACGGCGACGAGGGCATAGGTCACGAGCAGCAGCACCGTGCTGATGATCGCGGCCCGGCCCGGAGTCTTGGCCGGGTCCGCGGTCTCCTCGTTCACCGAGACCGCGGTGTCCCAGCCCCAGTAGATGAAGATCGCGGTGAGCATCGCCGGCGCGATCACGCTGCCGAAGTCGAGCGTGAAGGGGTTGAACCAGTCGAGGGTGGGAACTATCGAATAGGGCTCGGCCGTTCCCGTGTACACGCGGATGAGGGCGAAGGCCGCGAAGGCGATGAGCACGATGATCTCGATGCTCAGCAGCACGTACTGGATCCTGGCCGAGATCTCGATTCCTCGATAGCAGATCCAGGTCATGATCGCGATCCAGAGCAGGCCGGCCACGGTGGACCAGAACACGTTGTTGGACAGGTCGGCGACGCCAGGGAAGCCGAGGCCGCCGATGAAGGTGAACGAATACGATCCGGCGACCTGGGCGAGGTTGGCCATCACGATCACGTCGGCGACGATGATCCCCCAGCCGCCCATCCAGCCGGTGATCGGCCCGAACGCGCGAGTGGCCCAGGTGAAGGTGGTGCCGCAGTCCGGCTCCGCCTTGTTGAGCTCCTGGTACGCGACCGCGATGAGATACATCGGAATGAAGGCGAGGAGCACGATGCCGGGGGCCTTCACCCCCGCCAGGAGCGCTCCCCCGCTGGCCACGATGAAGCCCAGGCTCGCCGCGAGGCTGTACGCCGGCGCCGTGGAGGCGACCCCGACCACCACGCTCGAGAGCAGACCGAGCGCACCGCCCTTGAGACCCTTGCTGTCGACTTCGCGGGAAGCCGGAACAGTTGCGGACATGCGCACTCTCCTCGCGTCACGGACGCCGCGAGCGGCGACCACTTCGGGTGGGGACGCTCAGCATTGAACGCCCTGATCGCCTCACACTAATACCGAATCGGCGCGAATTGTCGAAAAGTTTGCTGCGGTTATCGTGCCGTTTTTGAGGCGCGGCTGACGATATGGTCTGCCCGGCTGGCCGATTGCTGCCGAAATGGCCCGTCGAGTCGGATTCGCGGTGCGCTCAGGAGCGCACGGCGGCGATGGCCTGCGCCCGGTCCCTCACGGCGAGCTTGGCGAAGAGCGAGTTGATGTGGGTCTTGACCGTGACGACGCTCACGAACAGGCGAGCCGCGATCTCCGAATTGCTGAGTCCCTCGGCGATGAGGGACAGCACCTCGGCCTCCCGTCGGGTGAGTGCGTCGAATCGCCCCTGCAGGGCCGTCGGCGACAACCGATCGGCCTGCCCGCCCGACAGCCCCCCGATCACGCGGTCGCCGACCTCGCGCGAGAACGTGGATTGACCGTGCGCGACGGCCCGGATCGCGGCCGCGAGTTCCACCCTTCCGACATCCTTGCTGAGGTAGCCGCGGGCCCCGGCCCGCAGCGCGCCGGCGATGGACTCGTCGTCGGCATAGGTCGTCAGCACGAGCACCGCAGACTCTGGACGTTCCGCGAGGATGCGTGCCGTCGCGGTCGTCCCGTCGAGCACCGGCATCCGCAGGTCCATGAGGATCACGTCCGGCGCGAGTTCGGCGGCGAGGCGAACCGCCTGCTCTCCGTCCGCCGCCTCCCCCGCCACCGCCATGTCGGGCAGCAGGGAGAGAACGGTGACGAGGCCGTCGCGCACGATGGCCTGGTCGTCGACGACGAGCACCCGGATGACGTCGGCACTCACGAGCGCAGCACCAGTGCCGTGACGACGAAGGCGCCGTCGCGCTCCCCCGCGGTGACGCTCCCCGACCGAACGGCGGCGAAACGCTCGACCATGCCCTCGAGTCCGTGATGGCCGCCTGACGCCGGATCTGGCAAGTCATGGTCCGCCGGGGCCAGAGGGTTGGAGACACGGAGGGTCACCGAACCCGGTGCCCACTCGAGCGTCGCCGCGACAGGTTGCCCCCTGGCGTGCCTGCGGGCGTTCGTCAACGATTCCTGCATCGCCCGCACCATCGCCTGAGCCGCGTCGGCGGACATCGGCCACTCTGCGCCGCAACTGGTGAATTCGATCCGCCCGCCGAGGGCGCGATGGGCCTCGCCGAGGTCGCCGAGCGAGCGGACGACGGATGCCCCATCCACCGGTTCGCCCGGCCGATCGTCGCGCAGCGCGTCGACAGCGCGGCGCGCCTCAGACAGGCCGCTCGCGGCGAGCGCCCGGGCGTCCCGCACCCGGCTGAACGCCGCATCGGCCTCCCCCGCCTCGAGCAGTGCCTCGACGGCATCCAGTTGGATCACGAGTCCGCCCAGGCTGTGGGCGAGCACGTCGTGGATGTCCCTCGCCACGTGCTGCCGCTCGGCGAGCGCGGCGCCGCGGGCCTGTTCCTCGCGGATCGCGACACGTTCCTCGAGCAGGGCGCGGGACTGGGCATCGGCGGCCCGGAACTGCCGACGGCTGATGCCGGCCAGCGCGGCCACGAGCACCCCGCCCTCCATGGCGACGAAACCGAGCAGCGGAAGGGGGAAGATCAACGCCGCGACGGCCAGGCACGCCGCTGCCGACAGAGCGCCCACTGCGCCGTGCCAGCTGGGTCGGCGCAGGTCGGCGAACAGCCGGAGCACCGCCACCGTTGCAGGGACGATGGCGAGCCCGTTGGTGGGCACCGCCGCAATCGACCCACCGACGACCATCACCCCGAACAGCACGGTGAGGAGGGTGCGGTACCGGCCGGGCAGAAGGGTCGCGACGGCCCAGGCGAGAAGCGACGCGGCCGCCGCGACGGCCACCGCGAGCGGAACGGCAGGCAGGAAGTCGCGCCCGAAGTAGTAGGCGACGACGACGACCCCGAGGAGGTTGAGCGAACGGCTCAACCAGTTCGGGGTCGCGTCGGCGATGGCGCCCGTCGCCGTCTGGCTCGTCATCTCCCCATCATCGCGCTCCGGCGGCCACCGGTGCCACCGAGGCGAGGCGGGACACCCTCGCCCCGATGACCGCGGTGCGGGCGACCCGGTTGGCGGCCACCATGACGAAGATGACCCCGGTCGTCGCGGCGAGGTGGGAGCCGAGGGCGCCGGCCCAGAAGTCGATGCCGACCCGCACCCCGATGAACACGAGCCACAGGGCGAGTCCGACCCATCCCGTGCGGCTCTCGAAGCGAGGCGCGTCCGGGGCATCGTCACCGGGCGAGAACGCCCGGATGTTCGCGATCGCGCCCATCGCGGCGCCGACGCCGAGGGCGATGACGAGTTCGAGGGCGAGGAGCGCGGCGTCGATCGCGGTCATCGAGGATGCGCCGTGCGCGCCGGAGAGCGTGAAGAGCCCGATCGCGGCGAACACGATCGGCAGCCGCCACATCTTTCCGACCAGAATGGGCCGCCAGCTCAGCTGGCGGATGCCGATCCACCCGACGAGAAGCACGATGAGGGCGGCGTTGGCGAGGGTCTGGAGTGTCATGGGCCTGAATTCCGTTCGGTGAATGTGAGGGACGCTCCCAGCCTCGCGAACCGCTCGGCCGGACGGCACCGCCCTGGGGTGGAGAACGGGTGGAGATTTGCCCGCCCGGCCTCCGACACGCCGAACGAGCCCGTCGCCACTGCGTAGTCTGGACCCATGGAATCTGGCAACCGCCTCGGCGAATACCTGCGCGCGAGGCGCGAAATCCTGACTCCAGAGGATGCCGGACTCCCCCAGACGAACCGTCGCCGGGTGCAGGGCCTGCGCCGCGATGAGGCGGCGTCCCTCGCCGGCATCAGCACCGAGTACTACCTGCAGCTCGAACAGGGCGACGACCCGCATCCCTCGGAACAGGTGCTTCGCGGCCTGGCCCGGGCTCTCCAACTCGACGAGCACGCCACCGCGCACCTGCAGCGCCTCGCCCACCCGGGAAGCGGTCGCAGACGGGCCGCTCCGGAGGGGGAACGCGCGTCGGCGAGCATGCAGAACCTCATCGCGTCCTGGACGAATCAGGCCGCCTTCGTGCAGGGCCGGCTCATGGACGTGCTGGCCGCCAATCCGCTCGCCATGGCCCTCTCGCCCATCTACACCCCCGGAGTCAACGGCCTGCGTGCCGCCTTCCTCGACCCGACGATGCGCGAGTTCAATCGCGACTGGGACGACATGGTCGCCCGCACCGTGGCCGGACTTCGGGCGCTCGTCGGCCCGGAGGTCGACGACCCGGACCTCACCCAGCTCGTCGGCGAGCTCTCCGTGCGAAGCGCGGACTTTCGCCGGCTCTGGGCGAGGCAGGATGTGCGTCCCAAGTCCAGCGGCGTCACGCTGCTGCAGCATCCGATCGTGGGACCCCTCGACTTGCAGTACGAAAAGCTCGCGATCGCGGGCACCGAGGGGCAGACCCTGGTGATCTTCCACGCCGAACCCGGCTCGGAATCCGCCGCCGCCCTGCGGCGGCTCGCCGAGACGATCCCGGCGGCTCCGGCGGAAGAGGACGAGCGGGAGCTGACTCCACCGGTCTCGATCGACTCGAAGCGGCGCCAGTTGTGAGCCGAGGGCGACCCCGCCGGCTACTCCTGCGTGCGGTGGTGGCAGCAGCGGTCGTGCTCGTGCTCGTGATCGTGGGCGTCGTCACCTGGGCGAACATCGTGATGGCCGGCGACCGATCGGCCGCCCTCCTGGCCTGGCGCAATCCGGCCGTCTCGATCTCGTCCACGGATCACTCGATCGTCATGGCGCCGGCCACCGGGGCGACCGGCACGGGCCTCGTGTTCATCCCGGGGGCCAAAGTCGACCCGTGCGCCTACCTGTACAAGCTCTCCGGAATCGTGGAGAAGGGCACCACGGTCGTGATCACCAAGCCGACGCTCAACCTCGCCTTCTTCGACCAGCGCCCCCTCGACACCTTCACGGCCGACGCCCCGGCAGTCACGCGCTGGTTCGTGGGCGGCCACTCCCTCGGCGGGGTGCGCGCGTGCATGCTCGCGGACTCGCCGCGGGTCGCCGGCCTCGTGCTGTTCGGCAGCTACTGCGCGAACGACCTGTCGGCAAGTTCGCTCGCGGTGCTCAGCATCGGCGGATCGCGCGACGGGCTGAGCACTCCGGACAAGATCGAGTCCTCGAGCGCCCTCCTGCCCGCCGACGCGACCTTCGTGGAGATCGCCGGGGCGAACCACGCGCGATTCGGCGACTACGGCACGCAGCCCGGCGACGGCACGGCGACGATCTCGAGCTCGAAGGCTCGCGCGGAGATCACCGCGGCGCTCGCCGCCTTCCTCGAGTAGTCCTGCCTCGGGCAGTCCTGGCTCGAGAAGTCGGCGCGCCGGCCTGCCGCTTCTAGGCGCGGGCCGACGTCGCCGCGAGTTCCTCCACGAGACTCGGCCGGCTCGGCGCCCAGCCGAACGCCGCCCGAGCCTTGGCGCCGGTGGCCTGCTGGTCGAGCAGGAGGGCGTCGGCGAACGCCGCGCCGAGGCGATCGCGGGTCGCGTCGGGATCTTCGCCGACCACGGCCCCGTCCGGCCCGACGACGGCCTCGCCGAGCTCGCGCACCGTGGGGTTCTGGCCGCTCGCCGCGATGTAGATCTCACCGCCGGGGGCGCTCTCGAGCGCGACGACATAGAGGTCGGCCAGGTCGTCCACGTGCACGGTGGCCCAGTGCTGATCGCCGCTCCCGATCAGGCGAAGGGCACCGTCCGCCGACAGCGGGGCCTGCGCGATCGTATTGGGAATGCCCTTGCCGTGGCCGTAGACGATGGCGGGGGCGATCACGCTCGCGCGGACTCCGGAGGCGAGCAGTCGGTTCTCCCGCTCCTCTCGCCATGCGGTGATCGCGGGGGCCGCACGGGGTGTGTCCTCGGTGAGGTCGGCACCGTCGCCGTAGACCCAGATTCCGCCGGTGTGCAGGTACGGCTTGTCGGTGCCCGAGTAGGCCGCGATGACCGAATCGATCACGGAGTCGTCGAAGGCGGGGCCGGTCTCGTCTCCCGGAGTGGCGGCGTGGATGAAGCCGTCACTCGAGGCGAGCGCGCCGCTGAGCCAGGCGGTGTCAGGCAGGGAGTGCACGAGCGCGGTCGCCCCGGCGGCCGAGACCGTCGCCGCGGCCTCGTCGCTGCGCACGATCGCCACCACCTTGTGGCCGGCGGCGGTGAGAGCGGACAGGATGGAGGAGCCGACGAAGCCGGTCCCCCCGGAGAGTAGAACGCGCATGGCGATGCCTTTCGGAGTCTCGAACGGGTTTCGTGATCTGCAACTGCGTCGAGGCCGCGATTATTCGCTTCGATCGGCTATTCGTCGATCTCGATCTTCCGGCCGATCACGCGCAGCGCGATCTCCTCGGCGTCGATCGCCGCCAGCACCGCCCGCACGGCATTCTCCTGGTACCTCCCGGCGGCCCGAGCGGAGAGCACGGCCTCCCGCTCGGCGATGATCATCGACAGCCGGAGTCTGCCGAACGCGGCCGGCGACGACTCGTTGCCCACCGGCGTCGGGTTCTCCAACTCGTCGTTGTAGAGGGCGGCGTCCGCCCGCAGGCGCCGGAGCACCGCCTCGCTGTCGGAGTCTGAGGTGCCGGCATCGAGCCAGGAGATGCCCGCGTCGCGCGCCTCGGCCATCAGCATCTGGGCCTCGGTACGCTCCTGCGCGCTGTTGGGAGGAGGCAGCTTGAGCCGGCGGATGATCCACGGCAACGCCAGACCCTGGAGCAACGTGCCGACGACCACCGCGAAGGCCAGAAACTGCAGGAAGGGCCGCTGCGGGGTCTCTTCGGGCAGCAGGAACACGGCGGCGAGAGTGACGACACCGCGGATGCCGGAGAAGCCGACGGCGAAGGTGTTCTTCCAGCTCCACCCGCGATCCCGAAACCGCTTCGGTCCGATGGTGAAGCGCAGCGTCGAGAGCAGCACCCAGACGAACCGGGCGAGCAGGAGGAAGCCGAGCATCGCCAGGCTGATGCCCACCGTCTGCCAGACGCCGATGCCGGAACTCGCGGTGGCCGTCGTGATCGAGTACAGGTTGAGCCCGATGAAGAGGAACACCGAGTTCTCCAGCATGAAGCGGATCGTGCGCCAGTTGAGCGACTCCGCGATGCGCGCCTCGGCCGACTGCACCACCGGTGCCTTCTGCCCGACGATGAGCCCGGCGGTCACGACGGCGAGAACGCCCGAGCCGTGCAGCAACTGCGCCGGGATGAAGGCGACGAACGGGGTGACCAGCGACAGGCAGGTGTCGAGCACCGGCGCCTTGAGTTGGGTGCGAATCGCCGAGACCGCGAACCCGACGGCGACGCCGAAGGCGATCCCCACGATCACCGCGAGCGCGAAGTCGCCGGCCACCCCCAACGGGTTGAGAACCCCGACGATGGCGGTGATCGAGGCCGAGAGCGCCACGAGGGCCGTCGCGTCGTTGAAGAGGCTCTCGCCCTCGATGATCGTCACGAGCCGTCGCGGAAGCCTGAGGCGCCCGGCGATCGCGGTGACGGCCACGGCATCCGTCGGAGCGACGACGGCGGCGAAGGCGAATCCGGTCGCGAGCGTGATGGCCGGAACGATGAGCCAGGTGAAGAAGCCCACGGTGACGACGATGAAGAGCACGAGGCCCACCGAGAGGGCGAGGATGCTGTCGCCGCGAGCCCGCACATCGATGATCGAGGTGCGGATCGCCGCGGCGAAGAGGAGCGGAGGCAACAGGCCGTAGAGCACCAGGTCGGGCTCGAGGTGCACCTGTGGCACCCCCGGCATGAACGAGACGATCGCGCCGACCGCGACGAGGCTGATCGGCGCAGACCAGCCGACCTTGCGGGAGAGTCCGGTGACCGTGACTGTCACCAGGACGAAGGAGACGATCCAGATGATGGTGACCACGGAATCCATGAAAGCCCTTCAGTCGCAACAGGTCGAGAGTAGACGACGCCGGGCCGTCGAGGCGAGCCGCCCGGTCACGGGACCTTCGACCTCGCCCGGTGAGCGGGCTCGACCTAGCGTGTCGCGCATGGGAATACAGCGATTCGCCTCGGCCGGACTCCTCCTGGTCGGATTCGTCAACCTCGTCTCCTCCGTCGCCGGAGGCGCGGGCGTGCTCCTGACGAACGGACTCGGGATGCCGATGTCCTGGCTCGACGGCACGCCATTCGATTCCTACCTGTGGCCCGGAGTAATCCTGCTCGCGGTGGTGGGTGGCACCCAGGCACTGGCGGTGGTGCTGCAGTTGCGCAGGAGCAGGTTCGCCTGTGCCGCGGCAGCCGTCGCGGGCTTCGGAATGATCATCTGGATCTACGTCGAGGTCACCATCCTGCCCTTCTTCCACTGGCTGCAGCCCACCTTCTTCGCGACGGGAACCGTGCAGGTGGTGCTCGCCCTGCTCGCCCTCGGCGCGCTTCCCGCCCGCGCCCAGCACAATCCCGGCCGGGCCGCGTAAGAATGTGCGTGTGACCAGAGCAGCCATCCGCAGAATCGAACCGCAACCCGGCCAGGAATCGGTGTGGGACTACCCACGCCCGCCTCGGGTGGAACCGACCACCGAGCGGGTGGTGATCCGATTCGGCGGCGAGACCATCGTGGACACCACCGACGCCGTGCGGGTGCTCGAGACGAGCCATCCGCCGGTGTACTACCTGCCTCGCTCCGCGTTCGCCCCTGGCGTCCTCGTGCCGGCGCCGGGCGCCAGCTTCTGCGAGTTCAAGGGTGCGGCCGCATACCTGACCGTGCGCAGCGGCTCGCACGAAGCCGTCGCGGCGGCCTGGTTCTACCCCCGGCCGACTCCGGGCTTCGAGTCTCTCGCCGACCGGGTGGCCGTCTACCCCTCGGCGATGGACTCCTGCGAGGTGGCGGGCGAGCGGGTGACGGCCCAGGCCGGAGACTTCTACGGCGGCTGGATCACCTCCAGGGTCGTCGGGCCGTTCAAGGGGGAACCGGGCACGCTCGGCTGGTGATCCGGCGCTCAGCGGCGTCGCGCGGGAGACTTGCGGCGATTGCGGGTGAGCACGAAGGCGACCGCGCCGGTGGATGCGGCTCCGAGGGTGAGAGCCAGGCCCAGCCAGAGCACCAGCGGCAGGTAGTCGTTCATTCGGTGCCTAGCGGTCGGGCCGAGGTCGGCGGCAGGACGGGTGCCGCCCGAGCGTTCGGATTGCGACAATCATAGGGCCACTAATATTCACCACGCGGTTTTATACACGTTGTGTTGCGTAAATCCGATGTCGCCGCGCGCTCGTGCGTCGCGCGCCCGACCGCACGACAGTCGGTAGCATCCAAGGGGCAGTCGATCCACGGGGGAAGAAAAATGGCACGCACGGTGGCGGATGTCGCGGTTCCCGATCTCACCGGCACCTTCGCCGTGATCACCGGCGCCAACAGCGGGCTCGGATTCGGCCTCGCCGGTCGTTTCGCGCTGGCCGGCGCCGAGGTCGTTCTCGCGGTGCGCAACCGCCAGCGCGGAGTGGACGCCATCGCACGCCTGCACGCCGAGGTGCCGGGGGCGCAGCTGAGCATCCTCGATGTCGACCTCTCCTCCCTCGCGAGCGTCGCGGGGGCGGGGCGACGGCTCACCACCTTCGGTCGTCCGATCGACTTCCTGATCAACAATGCCGGACTCATGATGCCGCCCGCCCGCCAGGTGACCGCCGACGGCCTCGAGCTGCAGTTCGAGAGCAATCACCTCGGGCACTTCGCCCTGACGGCCCACCTGCTGCCGCTGCTCCGCGCGGCACCGGCGCCGCGCGTGCTCAGCCTGAGCAGCATCCTCGCGCGGTCGGGACGGCTCCACTGGAACGACCTGCAGAGCGAACGGCGCTACCGCCCTCAGCGGGCATACGGTCTCTCCAAGCTCGCCACACTCATGTTCGCTCGGGAACTCCAGCGCCGAAGCGTCGAGGCCGGCTGGGGCATCCGCAGCACCGCGGCTCACCCCGGCGCCACGATCACCAACCTACAGGTGACCGGCCCAACGCTCGGCGGATCGGGGTCGAAGACGCTGCAATCCCTCAACGAGGCGAGTCACCGCATCGGCTGGCTCTGGCAGGAGGTGCCGCAGGGCATCCTCCCGGCGCTCTACGCGGCCACGAGTCCCGACGCCGTGGGCGGCGGCTACTACGGCCCGGGCGGCTTCGCCGAACTCACCGGCGCACCCGCGCCGGCGAGAGTCCCGCGGCGTGCCAGAAACGCGGCCGATGCCGCGCGGCTCTGGCGAGTGTCCGAGGAGCTCTCGGGCGTGGCCTACCCCACGGACTGAGCCGCGGGCGGGCGCTATTTCTTGAGCGCCCGGATGATGTGCGACAGCGCCTTGCCCGCGACGAGGGTGAGAGGGATGGACACCGCCATCAACGCCACGAGGTTGGGCTGGAATCGCGGTCCGTTGATTCCGCCGGTGTAGACGCCGATCGGGATCGTTGCGCCGCCGCCGCCCCCGCCGCCGGCCTCACGGGTCTCGCCCCCCTCGTCGCTGCCACCGCCGAATCCGAACCAGACGAGTGCGACCGGCACGACCTCCGCTCCGTCGATCGTCACCTTCTCGCCGTAGCTCGCCCTGATTCCCAGGGAGGTGACCAGTTTTCCGATTGATTCCACCAGATACGCCATGCAGCCGACCCTAGTCCGATACTTGCGGCGGGTTAAGGCCCAAACGCCCGAGCACGGGTTGTGCAGGACGTCCCGGCGCCTTGCGAGTGCCCGCCGCGCGAACTCCCGTTGTGCAGGACGGGTTGTGCAGGACAGCTCCGCCGTCCACGGGCGCCCGCCGCGCAGACCCTGGTTGTGCAGGACACGGTATGGAGGACATCTGAGGGATGGGGAGCCGGTGAGCAAAGCCCGCCTCACGAGCGACGCCTGGACAGCGGCTGTGCTGCACAAGCTGTGCTGCACAAGATGTCCTGCACAACCAGAGTCTGCGTGGTAGGCACCCACAGCACCGGTCACCGTCCTGCAGAACACGGCCCGACCGAAGCGGGCCGCACAACTAGGCGGCGAGTAGCGGCCGGGCGCCATCCACCTCGGCGGGCGACTCGACCACTCGTCGCGCCTGCCGCACGACGAGGCGATGACTGACCTCACCCACGACCAGGGCGAGCACGACAACGACTGCCGCGACCAGGGTGAGGTTGTGTACCCCCGCCGTCGAGATCGCCAGTCCGCCAAGCGGGCCGGAGAGGGCGATGCCGAAGAAGGTCGCCGAGGAGTTCCACGCGATCGCGCCCGGCGCGATCTCCACCACCCGGTGCTGCACGGCGAGGAGGGCCGCCCAGGCCGAGAGCCCCCAGACCGCGATGAGGATGCTTGCGCTCCACAGCGCGCCCCCGGCGAATGGCATGGCCACGAAGTCGGCGATCAGCACCACGACGGCGATGTTCAGCACGACGCGGTTGCCGAATCGGTCGGAGAGCGAACCGGCCAGCAGGTTGCCGATGGTGGCGAACAGCCCGTAGACGAAGAGCAGGAGGGCGAGCACGGTGCCGCTTCCGCCGGTCGCACGATCCTGCACGCTGCCGAAGAAGGTGTACCCGCTGTACTGGCCGGCCACGATGAGCAGCGTCGTCAGGAGCGTGACCGCGATCCGGCCGCTTGCCAGCGGGGCGAACCGCTCACGCGCGGTCTGGGCGGCGGGAAGCGGGATTCGTCGCAACAGGACCCCCGTGCCGACAACGACGATACCGCCGAGCGCCACGACGAACCACAGTGCCAGCTGCCACCCGCCGAGCGCGCCGATCGCCGTTCCGATCGGTGCGCCGAGCGCGGTTGCGGCGGTGAACCCCGCCGTGACCAGCGAGATCGCGCGGCCCTTGCGCCCGGGCGCCGCGATGGCGGCGGCGGATGCCGTGGCCGCCGGCACGAACGCCGCGGCCCCGATGCCGGTGATCACCCTCGCGACCATGACCAGGTCGAAGGTGGGCAGCACCGCCGTGAGAACGTTGCCGACGGTGACGAGGCCGAGTCCGGCGACCATGAGGGTCGTGCGCGAGACGCGACCGGTGACCATCGAGATGATCGGGGTGCCGATCGCGAAGACGAGGGCGTAGATGGTGATGAGCAGGCTCGCGCTGGTCTCGGTCACCCGAAGGCTCTGCGCGATACCCGGCAGGAGGCCGGCGATCACGAACCCTCCAGTGCCGACGACGAACGTCCCCGCCGCGAGGAGCAGGAGCCTGCCGGTGGTTTTCTCGCGCGCCGAAGGGTATTGTTTGATGGAGGTCATACCGTTGAGTGTATGCTTTAGTTTTATCTACGTCAAACTATTGGGGAGAGGAGTGCCGTGGAGAGCGAAGTTCTCGATCATCCCTCCGTCGACGAGATCGACCTGGTGGAGGTGCTCAAGGCCCTGAGCGATCCGGCGCGCCTGAGGCTCCTGGCCGTGATGGCCGACGGCGACTACCATCCGTGCCGTGCCGAGATCTACGACCTCGATCTGCACAAGTCGACGCTGTCGCACCACTTCAAGGTGATGCGCGAGGCGGGGGTCACCCTGACCCGGGTGACCGGCCGCAACCGCGAGACGCGCCTGCGCAAAGAGGACCTCGACGCCCGGTTCCCCGGACTCGTCGACTCTCTGATCGCCGGGGTGGCGAGGGAACGAACGGCCTGAGCCGACTACCTCGGGCCGACTACCTCGGCGAGGTTGACGCCGGGCCGCCCACGCGGAAGCTCGCGCCCTTGTGCTCAGTCGGCAGGTGGTCCCCCCGACCGTGCAGTTTGTTGCGCAGCGTCCCCTCCGCGTAGGCGTCAGGATAGACACCCCTCGCCCGCAGCACGGGGATCACGAACTCCACGACATCCTCGAAGGTGCCCGGCGTGATCGCGTAGGCCAGGTTGAAGCCGTCCACATCCGTCTCGTTCACCCACTCCTCGAGCTGGTCGGCGATCTCCTCGCCCGAGCCGACGATGAACGGCCCGAGCCCGCCGATGGCTCCGAGTCGCGCGATGTCGCGCACCTTCCACTCGCTGCCGTCCTCGTTGGCCTTCTGGAAGTTGGCCACCGTCGACTGGATGGCGTTGCTCTTGACGTTGCCGATCGGCTCGTCGAGGTCGTACTGGGAGAGGTCGATGCCCATCCAGCCCGACATGAACACCAGGGCGCCCTCCTCGCTCGCATAGCTGAGGTAGTCGGCGTGCTTGGCCTTCGCCTTCTCGGTGGTCTCGTCGGTGATGATCGTGAGAAGCGTGTAGATCTTCGCGGAGTATCGATCGCGACCGGCGGTCTCGAGGGCATCCCGGATCTTCTTCACCGTCTCCTTGAGACCCGCCTTGGTCGAGGCCGCCACGAAGATCGCCTCGGCGTTGCCCGCCGCGAACGCGATGCCGCGCGGGCTCGCGCCGGCCTGGTAGATCACCGGCGTACGCTGGGTCGACGGCTCGGAGAGGTGGATGCCCGGAACCGTGAAGTTCTTGCCCTTGTGGCCGATCTCGTGCACCTTGCTGGGGTCGGTGAACACGCCGGTCTCGCGGTTGCGGATGACGGCGTCGTCCTCCCAGGATCCCTCCCAGAGCTTGTAGAGCACCTCGAGGTACTCGTCGGCGACGTCGTAACGGTCGTCGTGCTCGAGCTGGTCCTCGTGGCCCATGTTGCGCGCTGCAGACGGGAGGTAGCCGGTGACGACGTTCCAGCCGACGCGCCCGTTGGTGAGGTGGTCGAGCGTGGACATGCGACGGGCGAACGGGTACGGATGCTCGTAGGCGGTTCCCGCCGTGATGCCGAAGCCGAGGTGGTCGGTGACGAGCGCCATCGCCGAGACGAGGAGTACCGGGTCGTTGACGGGAACCTGGGCACCGTGACGGATCGCCGCCTCGTTGGATCCGCCGTAGACGTCATAGGTGCCGAGCACGTCGGCGATGAAGATCCCGTCGAACGTGCCCTGCTCGAGGAGCTTGGCCAGTTCGGTCCAGTAGGTGAGGTCCTTGTAGCGCCAGGACTGGTCGTCTGGGTGGCGCCACATTCCCGAGGACTGGTGCGCGACGCAGTTCATGTCGAAGGCGTTGAAACGAATCTGGCGCTGCGTGTTCTGGGAGGGCATGAGACCATCGTGAGGGGCACGCGGCCGAAAGCGCAGCGGGGCCGCAATACGGAGTAACAGTAGCGACGCGCGGAACGTCGCGGGGAAGGGAACGACATGCCTCTGACCGGAGAATACCAACGGGGTACGGCGGACTGGGCCTCGCGCCAGGTCGACCTCTACGAGAGCTCGGGCGGCACCGAGGGCACGACGCTTCGCGGCATGCCCGTCGTCGTGCTCACGACCGTCGGCGCGAAGAGCGGCAAACTGCGCAAGACGCCGCTCATGCGGGTGGAACACGACGGGGACTACGCGGTCGTCGCCTCCCTCGGTGGCGCTCCCAAGCATCCGGTCTGGTACTTCAACCTGCTGGCCAACCCGCGGGTAGAGTTGCAGGACGGGCCGGTCAAGGGCGACTTCGTCGCCCGCGAGCTCTCGGGCGACGAGCGGTCGGTCTGGTGGGACCGCGCGGTCGCGGCCTACCCCGAGTACGCGTCGTACCAGGAGCACACGTCACGCGTCATCCCGGTGTTCGTGCTCACGCCGGTCGAAGACGACAAGGCCTGACCGGCTCCGGTCAGCGTGCGGAGACGGACTGCAGCAGTTCGTCCATGCGTTCGAATCCCTCGGTGACGCCGCTCTCCATGCCGCCGGCCGCCATGGCGTCCCGGTCCTCGACCGCCTGGTAGACGGCGTGGATCCTGACCCGGCTGCGCTCGCCGAGGTCGTCGAAGTCGATGGATTCGAGGCTCACATGGCCCGGGGCGCCGTCGAACTCGAAGGTCCACAGGAGGTGCTCCCCCGGGGTGACGGCGTGGAACACGCCATGGAACGCGTATTCGGTGCCGTCGGCGTCGCGGTTGAGAAAGCCCCAGGAGCCTCCCGCACGAACATCCCAGTTCGTGAGGTCCATGCTGAGACGCCGCGGCCCCATCCACTGGGTGACCAGCGCCGCATCGGTGTACGCCCGGTAGACCTGCTCGCGGGGAGCGTCGAACTCGCGCACGATGTCGAGGAACGGCGTGCCGGGCTGGGCGGTGATGGTGGTGGGATTGGTCATGATTCCTTCTCCTTCAGGGTGTCGAGAACGGTGTCGAGACGGCGGTACTGCCGCTCGGCGATGAGCCGATAGGTGTCGATCCAGGCGGTGAGCGACTCGAGGGCCGCCGGGGCGAGGTGGCACGGTCGACGCTGCCCCTCCCGGGTGCGCGTGATGAGGCCCGCGGCCTCCAACACCTGGATGTGCCTCGACACCGCCTGCTTGCTGATGGCAAACGGCTCGGCCAGCTCATTCACTGTCGCTTCTCCGCGCGAGAGGCGCGCGATCAGGCTGCGCCGCACCGGGTCGGCGAGCGCCAGGAATGCCCGGTCGAGCCGGGCCTCGCTCTCGTCCACGTTAATCAACCTATCTGTTTATCAACCACTTGATTGATTATATCAAGGTACGACGCAGACGGTCCCGTTTCAAGAGGCGAAGATGGGCGAAACAATTCGGATGTCGGTGGAATAAAGCAGGCTGTCCGAGCGCTCGACTTAGCAACGCCCTCCCCCACACTTCTCACTTCGCGACACCCAGACCTCTTCCGACGGGACCCTTGATGACCGAAACCTCCGTTTCCCTCACCGCCTCCGAGACGCCGGGCGGGGCCCAGTCGATCGACGCGCGCAACCGGCTCGTGATCACCCTGCTGCTGATCTCGACCTTCGTGGTGATCCTGAACGAGACCATCATGGGCGTGGCCCTGCCGAGTCTCATGAGGGACCTCGGCATCCCGGCGAGCTCGGCCCAGTGGCTCACCGCGGCCTTCATGCTCACCATGGCCGTCGTGATCCCGATCACCGGCTTCCTGCTTCAGCGGTTCAACACGCGGCCCCTCTTCATCACCGCGATGAGCCTGTTCAGCGCCGGAACCCTCATCGCCGCGGTCTCCCCCGGCTTCGAGGTGCTGCTCCTCGCCCGGATCGTGCAGGCGACCGGCACGGCGATCATGTTCCCGCTGCTCATCACCACCGTCATCACCCTCGTGCCGCCGGCGACCCGCGGACGCATGATGGGCAACATCTCCATCGTGATCTCGGTCGCGCCGGCGATCGGCCCCACCATCTCCGGACTCATCCTCACGGTGCTCGACTGGCGGTGGATGTTCATCATCGTGCTGCCGATCGCCGTCGTCTCTCTGATCGTGGGCGGCAGTCTCATGAAGAACGTGACCGTGCCCCGTAAGACGCGTGTCGATTCGCTCTCGGTCGTTCTCTCCGCCGTCGGATTCGGCGGACTCGTCTACGGACTCAGCACGATCAGCACCGCGACCAGCCCGCTGCAGTCCTGGCTGCCGCTCGGCCTCGGCCTCGTCTCCCTCGCGGTGTTCGTGCTGCGCCAGCTTCGACTGCAACGGGGCGACCGGGCGCTGCTCGACCTGCGCACCTTCACCTCGACCACCTTCACGTTCTCGATCGTGATGTTCGCGATCAGCATGATGGCGCTCTTCGGCACCCTGATCCTGCTGCCCATCTACATGCAGACCGTGCTGGGAATCGACACGCTCACCGCCGGCCTCCTGCTGCTTCCCGGCGGTCTCATCATGGGTCTCCTCGCCCCGTGGGTCGGCCGCATCTACGACCGCATCGGCCCGACGGCGCTGCTCGTCACCGGCTCGGTCATCGTCAGCGCCGTGCTCTGGTCGATGACCCTGCTCGACGCCAACTCCTCGATCTGGATGGTGCTCGCCGCCCACATCGCGCTGAGCATCGGCCTCGCGCTGCTCTTCACGCCGCTGTTCACCGCCAGCCTCGCCGCGGTGCGCCCGCAGCTCTACTCGCACGGCAGCGCGATCGTCGGCACGGTTCAGCAGCTCGCCGGCGCGGCAGGCACCGCCCTGTTCGTCTCGGTGATGTCGTCGCAGGCCCTGCGACGCCTGGCCGAGGGCTCGACTCAGGCCGAGGCGACCGCCTCGGGAGTGCACACCGCGCTGCTCTACGGTGCGGCGATCTCGGTGTTCGCGATCCCCGCGGCGTTCTTCATCCGCAAGACGGCACTGCCAGAAGGCGCGGAGATTCCGGCCGGTCACTGACCCTTTCGACGCGAGTCTTAGAGCGATCTTCGATACGTGATGGGTACTTAAGTACATAAGTCAAATTCGAGTTCCCAGTAACGCTCGTTACAGTTGACGACGGCCCACCCCCCAAACGAGGGGTAGCGGTTTCACGATCTGAAACCGAATGGGCGGTATGTTGTGTGGGATTTTCTGAAGAGTCATCGTGACCAGATCGCGTTTGCGTCCTGGCAACACGTGAGCCTCGTGGTGCAGTGCCTCGTGTTGGCCACTGTCATCGCCGTCGCACTGGCCGCGCTCGTGCATCGCAGCCGCCTGCTCAGCTCCATCGCCAACAGCGTCTCGGCGATCGGGCTCACCATCCCGGCCTTCGCTCTCGTCGGCCTGCTGATCGCGCCCCTGGGCTTCGGCGTGCCCCCGGCCGTCGCGGTCGTCACCTTCTTCGCCGCGCTGCCGATCCTGCGCAACGCGGTCGTCGGGCTCACGGGCATCGACCCGTCCATCGTCGAGTCCGCCCGCGGCGTCGGCATGAGCCGCGCGCGCACCTTCCTTCGGGTGGAACTCCCGCTCGCCTGGCCGGTGATCCTCGGCGGCATCCGGGTCTCCGCCCAGATGGTGATGGGGATCGCGGCGGTCGCCGCCTACGTGCTCGGACCCGGCCTCGGCGGATTCATCTTCTCCGGTCTTTCCCGGCTCGGCGGCGCCAACTCTCTCGAATCCGTACTCACCGGCGTCATCGGCGTCGTCGTGCTCGCCCTCCTGCTCGACCTCCTCCTCATCGGCCTCGGCCGTCTGACCACACCTAGGGGCATCCGTGTCTGAAACACTCACCACTGAGAATCCGCCCGTCGACGTCACCGTCAGCGGCAAGTCGATCCTGCTCGAGGGCGTCACCAAGCGCTACCCGGGGCAGGCGACGCCCGCGGTCGACGGCATCACGCTCGAGATCCCGGCCGGCAAGATCGTGATGCTGGTCGGCCCGTCCGGCTGCGGCAAGACGACCACGCTCAAGATGATCAACCGGCTGATCGAGCCGACCGGTGGACGCATCGTGCTCGGGGACGAGGACGTGACCGACATCGACGGAGACGAGCTTCGCCGCCGCATCGGCTACGTCATCCAGGCCGGCGGGCTGTTCCCGCACCTGACCGTCGCGGCCAACATCGCGATCGTGCCGAAGATGCTCGGCTGGAACAAGGCGCGCATCGCGGCCCGCGTCGACGAACTGCTCGAACTCGTCTCGCTGGACCCCACGGTGTACCGCAATCGGTTCCCCAAGGAGCTGTCCGGCGGACAGCAGCAGCGCGTGGGCGTCGCCCGCGCCCTCGCCGGCGACCCGCCCGTGCTTCTCATGGACGAGCCATTCGGCACCGTCGACCCGATCACGCGCCAACGTCTCCAGGATGAGCTGTTGCGCATCCAGGAGGAGGTGCAGAAGACGATCGTGATCGTCACCCACGACTTCGACGAGGCCGTGAAGCTCGGCGACTGGATCGTCGTGTTCTCCGATGGCGCCCACATCGTGCAGTACGACACCCCCGAGCGGATCCTCGCCGAGCCGGCCAACGAGTTTGTGGAGAACTTCATCGGATCCGGTGCCGGCCTCAAGCAGCTGACCCTCCGTCGGGTGAGCGACGCCACGCTCGCCTCGGCGGTCATCGGCCGCCCCGGGGAGGCGGGCGCCGCGGTGCTCGCCCGCACCGTGGAGGCTGGGCACAACCATGCCGTGATCGTGGACGACCGTGAGCGGCCGATCCAGTGGCTCTCCCGCCGCCAGATGTCCAGGCTCGAGACGATCGGCTCGGTTGCCGAGGCCGGCCTGCCCGTCGTCGGCAGCCGGGCGACCCTGAACGATGCGCTCGACACCATGCTCGTCTCGAGCGCGGGCGCCGCGCTCGTCACCGGTCGCCGAGACCGCTTCCTCGGCGTCATCGACGTCGAGACCGTGATGGACGCCATCACCTCGGCCCGGGCCTCCGCCGCGGAGAACGCGGCCTCCCCCACGGGCACCAATTCGGGCAGCATCCCCCTCGTCGAGGCGGCCGTGAGTGTCGCGGCGACCGATGAGTAGCGCCACCGCCACGGTCGAGACCCGGGTACTGTCGGCCGGCGGCGCGTCGTCGTGGAAGGGCCTCGTCGCCCAGCCGCTCGCGATCCTCGTCGTGCTCGCCGGCTTCGCGCTCTGGCTCTCGCTCGCTCCCCTGACGCCCACCGAGCGGACGACGCTCGCACCGGGCATCCTCTGGAAGTCGGTGCTCGAGCACCTCTCCCTCACGTTCGTGTCCGCCCTGATCGTGCTGCTGATCGCCATCCCGCTCGGCGTGCTACTCACCCGCAAGAGCTTCCGCGCCCTCAGTGCCCCGATCCTCGCGATCGCGAACTTCGGCCAGGCCGCTCCGGCGATCGGACTCGTCGTGCTGCTGGCGATGTTCATCACCTCGGGCTACTGGGCCGCGATCACCGCCCTGGTGCTCTACGCGGCACTTCCGGTGCTGCGCAACACCATGATCGGCATCCGCGGCGTGGATGAGCGACTGGTCGAAGCGGGCCGCGGGATGGGCATGAGCTCCCTCGCGGTGCTCGTGAAGGTGGAACTGCCCCTCGCCGTGCCGGTCATGCTCGCGGGCATCCGCACCGCCCTCGTGCTGCTGGTCGGCACCGCCGCCCTCGCGGCGTTCGTGGACGGCGGCGGGCTCGGACTGCTCATCATCACGGGAGTCAATCTCTACCTCTACAGCGTGCTCGTCTCCGGCGCCCTGCTGATCGCCCTGCTCGCGCTGCTCGTCGACTGGCTCGGCCGCGTCGTGGAGCAGCTCGCTCGACCGAAGGGACTCTGACCCCATGACCACCCTCCGCACTCGCATCATCACCGCCACCGCCCTCGTCGGCGCCGGCCTGCTCGCCCTCACCGGCTGTGGCCTGAAGCCGGCCACCGCCTACGTGCCCGCGGTGGGGGCCGGATCGATCAAGCCGCTCGACCTTCCGAGTGGCGCCGCCCTCACCATCACCTCGAAGAACTTCACCGAGCAGCTGATCCTCGGCAAGATCGCCGTGATCGCGGCCAAGGCCGCCGGGTTCGCGGTCACCGACATGACGAACGTGCCGGGAACGGTGCCCGCCCGCAAGCTGATGACGTCGGGCGTCGCCGACATGACCTGGGAGTACACGGGCACGGCCTGGCTCACCTTCCTGGGCGCCGCGAAGGGCATTCCGGACCGGCAGGGCCAGTACCTCGCCGTGCGCGATGCCGACGCCAAGAACGGTCTGGCCTGGCTGAAGCCGGCCCCGCTCAACAACACCTACGCGCTGGCCGTGCGTGACGAGGCCAGAAGCAAGCTCGGCGACATCACCTCCCTCTCGCAGATCGCAAAGCTGCCGGTCGCCGACCGAACGTTCTGCGTGGAGTCGGAGTTCAACTCCCGCTCCGACGGCCTCACCCCCATGCTCAAGGCCTACGGCCTCAAGCGAGGGGATGACGCCAGCGTGCCAGACGGCAACGTGAAGGTCTTCGACACGGGCGCCGTCTACACCGCCGCCGACCGCGGCACCTGCAACTTCGGCGAGGTCTACACGACCGATGGCCGCATCAACAAGCTCGGCCTCACCGTGCTCAAGGACGACAAGGCGTTCTTCCCGGCGTACAACGTCGCCGCGGTGTTCAAGAGCTCGACGCTCAAGGAGTACCCCGGTCTCGCCGGGATCTTCGACAGGATCTCCCCCAGGATCACCGAGACGACCCTGCGAAAGCTCAACCTGCGGGTGGACGACGGCGGGGAGGAGCCCGCCGCGGTCGCCTACGACTTCATGGTGAAAAACGGATTCGTCACCGCGGCAGGCTGATTGGGCCGTCTTGTTTCGTAAGCTGGACAGCATGCGATTCGGACTCTTCATTCCCCAGGGCTGGCGTCATGACCTCGTCGGCATCGACCCAGCCGAGCAGTGGGGCGCGATGCATGCCCTCGCGCAACACGCGGATGCCGGGGAGTGGGAGTCGATCTGGGTCTACGACCACTTCCACACCGTGCCGGTTCCCTCCGAGCAGGCGACGCACGAGGCGTGGACGCTCATGTCGGCCTTCGCGGCCACCACCACCCGGGTGCGGCTCGGCCAGATGTGCACCTGCATGAGCTATCGCAACCCGGCCTACCTCGCCAAGGTCGCCGCCACCGTGGACATCATCTCGGGCGGACGCACCGAGATGGGAATCGGTGGGGGCTGGTACGAGCACGAGTGGCGCGCGTACGGCTTCGACTTTCCCAGCGTCGGCACGCGGCTCGGACGCCTGCGCGAGGGAGTCGACATCATGCGCCAGGCCTGGACCACGGGCTCCGCGACCCTCGACGGCACGCACTACCAGGTGGCCGGCGCCATCGTTCGCCCACTCCCGCTGCAACGCGGCGGCATCCCGATCTGGGTCGCCGGCGGCGGCGAGAAGGTGACCCTGCGCATCGCGGCCGAGTACGCGCAATACACGAACTTCGACGGGAGCCCCGAGGGCTTCGAGCACAAGAGCGCGATCCTCCGCGGCCACTGCGCGGATGCCGGAACCGACTTCGGAGCCATCACCCGGTCGGCCAACTACAACGTGATCGTCGGGCGCGACGAGGCAGAGGTCGCCGAACGCATCGCCGCCGTGCGGGCACGAGTGCTGCCGTACCTGGGCGCGGAGAAGACCGAGGCGTTCGTGGGCGAGTACACGGGCGGCGCCCTCGCGGTCGGAACTCCCGAGCAGGTGACCGAGCGGCTCGCCGACATGACCAGGCGCGGTCTCGACTACGGCATCTTCTACTTTCCGGAGGCGGCATACGACCGGTCCGGTCTCGAGCTTTTCGAGCGCGAGGTCATCCCGGCGCTGTCCTGACCTCCCCCTTCACCGTCGCGTCGATCACCTCTGGAGCCACCAGCATGCCCGCACTCCCCCGTAGCACGCCCGAGTCTCAGGGCATCGCGTCGACCGCGGTCGCCGACTTCGTCGCTGCCCTCCAGTCGACGGCGCACGACATCCACAGCCTCATGCTGGTGCGACACGGGAGCGTGGTCGCCGAGGGCTGGTGGCACCCCTACCGTGAGGATCGGCCGCATTCCCTGTTCTCGATCAGCAAGAGCTTCACCTCGACGGCGGTGGGCCTCGCGGTGGCGGATGGGCTCCTCTCCCTCGACGATTCCGTCGTGTCCCTGCTGCCGGGCGACGCCCCGGCCGTGGTCGGCGACAACCTCGCGGCCATGACGGTGCGAGACCTCCTGACGATGTCGACGGGCCATGCCGCTGACACCCTGGAGGCGATCGACCGCGGCGACGACGACAACTGGGCGCGCGCGATCCTCGCCGAGCCGGTGGTCCACACGCCGGGAACCGTGTTCGTCTACAACAGCGGCGCGACCTACCTGCTCTCCGCCATCCTGCAGAGGCTCACCGGGGAACGCCTGCTCGACTACCTCACCCCGCGCCTTTTCGCGCCGCTCGGCATCACGGGCGCCAGCTGGGAGACCTGCCCGCGCGGCATCGACGTGGGTGGCTGGGGCCTCGCCCTCACGACCGAGGACGTGGCCGCCTTCGGACAGCTCTACCTGCAGCGCGGCGAGTGGAACGGAGCGCAGCTCGTGCCGGCCGACTGGGTGGCCGCCGCGACCTCCGCCCAGGTTCCCAATGGGGATCCGACCGTGCCGGACGACTGGACCCAGGGCTACGGTTACCAGTTCTGGCGCAGCCAGCACGGTGCATACCGTGCGGACGGCGCCTTCGGCCAGCTCTGTTTCGTGCTGCAGGAGCAGGATGCCGTGCTGATGCTCACGAGCGGCCTCACCGAGGCGCTCCCGGCGCTGACCGCGCTCTGGGAGCACCTGCTCCCGGCCCTCGGAACCGACCGGCTCCCCGAGGACGAGGACGCCCAGCGTGCGCTCCTCGCGACCCTGGAGCACCTGGAACTGCCGCATCCCGTCGGCGGCACCGCGTCGGTGCCTGCCGTCGCCGATCGGGTCGCCGGAGTGCGATTCCGGCTCCCGGCCAACGACGCAGGGCTCGAATCGATCACCGTCGACCATTCGGCGGACCCGGTCGAGCTGAGGATCACCACCGTCGACGGGGAGACCGCGATCCGCTGCGGACGCGGCGAGTGGGTGGAGGGCGCCGCCCCATTCTTCGGAGGCGGCATCATGCGCTCCGACAGCACCCCGCTGGTTCCGGTCGCCGCCTCGGCCGCCTGGATCGACGAGACCACCTGGCGCGCACGGGTGCAGTACAGCAGCACGCCCTTCGCCCTCGAGTTCAGCCTGCGCTACGGGGACGGCGACGTGGCGGTGCACGTGACGCAGAGCGTCTCGTTCGGATCGACCGAGCTCGCCGAGGTCACCGGCCGGGCGGCCTAGAAACCGAAGTCCCCGCCGCCACCGAAGTCGCCCCCGCCGAAGTCGCCTCCTCCGAAGTCGCCGCCACTGTCGTAGCCGCCGTCGGCCGATGTCGTGTCGGCGCCGGCATCCGCTGCGCCGGAATCGTTGCCGGTGGAGTCGGCACCGCCGTCGGGCCCCTGCGCGTTCGCGCCGAAGTCGTTCGGCATGAAGGCGCTCACGAGGGCCGACCCGATCACATAACCGGCGACGCTGCCCAGCAGCGAGCTGCCGACCATGCTGCCGAAGCTCGGTCCGCCCTGGCCGGAACCGCCGAACGCCGAGGCGCCCAGGGTGCGGCTGAGCGTCCCGGGCTCGCGGAGTTCGGCCCGGGTCGCGGCCTTCGCGAGCGTCGCCGGCTCGGCATCGACCGGCCGCTCGGCGGCGCTGGCGTTCTCGGTGAGCTTGTCGAACAGGATGTCGCGCTGCTTGGGCGTGAGCTTGGCGAACGCCTCGGTGTGCACCTGCTCGATCGTCTCCGGTGGAGCCGTCCGCAACAGGTACTGGTAGCGCTCGACGGCGATCTCGTCTTCGGTGCGCGGTGCGGCCGGCGGGGCCGGTCGGCGCTGCGGTTCCGGGTCTTCGCGGCCCAGGAGTCTGTCAAGGAATCCCACGGTCATGCTCCTCATCACTCGGCGGACTGGTGCCACCAGCATCCCAGCCGTGCCTGATCGGGCGCTGCATTGTTCGCTCAGAGCACCGTCCCTCACGCCGAGCGCAACGTCGGCCGTCACGAACCGTCACGACCCGTCACACGCGGTCACCCCGGCAGGTGCGCCGGTCATCGCGGTTAGGTTTCGGCCACGGCCTCGGCCGGTCCACCGCACGCAAAGGAGAACCCCCATGACAGACACCGCTACCGTGGCCGCATCGCTCGACGACCGCTGGCTAGGCACCGAGCGCCCGACCGATGCCGCCGGCTGGCTCGTGCGCGCCCGAGAGGTCGCCGACATCCTCGCGTCCGATGCCGTCGAGCGCGACAACGCGAACGGAACCCCATACGCCGAGGTGCGAGTGCTCAAGCAGTCGGGACTCGTGACCCTGCTCGGCCCGACGGTGCACGGTGGAGGCGGGCAGACCTGGGACACCGCGTACCGGGTGATCCGCGAGGTCGCGAGGGGCGACGGATCCATCGGGCAGCTTCTCGGATACCACTACCTCTGGGCCTGGGCCGCCAGGCTCGTCGCCACCGACGAGCAGATCGCCGCCGTCGAGGAGCTCTACACCGTGGGCAACCTGCTCTTCGGCGGCGCGGTCAACCCCCGAGACAGCGACCTGATCGTGACCGAGGATGGCGACCAGCTCGTCTTCACCGGCCGCAAGTCGTTCTCCACCGGCGGGCAGGTCTCCGACCTGACGGTTCTCGAGGGAGTGCTCGACGGCACGGACACCCACATCTTCGCGATCGTGCCCACGGCCCAGCCCGGCATCGTCTTCGCCGGTGACTGGGACAACCTCGGCCAGCGCCTGACCGAGTCCGGATCGGTCGAGATCACGGGGGTGCGGGTCGACTGGGCCTCCGCGGCCGGTTTCGTGGGCAAGGTCTTCCAGCCGCTCACCTACAACACGCTCAACGTGCCGGCCATCCAGCTGGTGTTCGCCAACTTCTACCTCGGCATCGCGCAGGGTGCGCTCGAGACGGCGACCGCCTACACGCGTTCGAAATCGCGGGCCTGGCCGTACGGCGGTGACGACAAGCAGCGCGCGAGCGACGAGTGGTACATCCTCGAGGGCTACGGCCAGCTGCAGTCGAAGCTGTGGGCCGACGAGGCCCTCATCGACCGGGCGGGCGCGGAGATCAGCGCGGTGCTGCACGACGCGCGGGAGAACCTCACCGAGCGCCGTCGGGGCGAGATCGCGGTGCGGGTCGCCGCCGCCAAGCTCCGGATCGTCGAGGACGGTCTCGAGACCACGACGAAGGTCTTCGAGCTGACCGGGGCTCGGGCATCCGCAAACGCCGTCGGGCTGGACATCTTCTGGCGCAACCTGCGCACCCACAGCCTGCACGACCCGCTGCCGTACAAGAAGCGGGAGGTCGGCCAGTACGTGCTGCTGGGCGAGGTGCCCGAACCGAGCTGGTACACCTAACCGGCGGGCCGGACGCCGCGGGTGCGCGAGAATGAGGGCATGGCCGCCTCCTCCCCGCCCGCGGCACCCGGCGCAGACACCATGACGGCGGCGGTCACGACCGGCACCGGCGGCTACGACCGGCTCGTCGTCAGAAAGCTGCCCGTGCCGGTGCCCCGCGAGGGGGAGGTGCTGCTGCGGGTGCTGGCGGCCGGCATGAACAACACCGAGATCAACACCCGTCTCGGATGGTACTCGGCGGGCGGCTGGAACGCGGCGACCTCGTTCCCGCTGATCCAGGGCGCCGACTGCTGTGGCCGAATCGTCGCGGTCGGCCCCGGTGGAGACGAGTCTGCTCTCGGATCGCGGGTGATCGTGCGGGCCTGCATGCGTCCACACGGATTCGGCTCACCGGAGACGGTCTGGCTGGGAACGGATCTCGACGGCGCGTTCGCGCAGTTCGTCACGGTGCCCGCCCACGAGGTCTTCGCGGTCGAGTGCGACTGGAGCGACGCCGAGTTGGCGACGGTGCCGTGCTCCTACGGAACCGCCGAGAATATGGTTCACCGGGCCGGCATCGGCGAGGGCTCCCGGGTCCTGGTCACCGGCGCGTCCGGCGGTGTCGGCTCCGCGGTGGTGCAACTCGCCCGCCGGCGCGGAGCCCTGGTGACCGGCATCGCCGGCACGGCCAAGCACGATCGGGTTCGTGCCCTCGGCGCTCACGAGATGATCGGGCGCGACGTCGACCCGGTCGCCGTGCTCGGCGCGAACAGTTTCGACTTCGTCGTCGACAACGTGGCAGGCCCCCGCTTCCCGGCGATGCTCCAGCTGCTCCGGCGGGGCGGAACCTACGTCTCCTCCGGGGCGATCGGTGGCCCCATCGTCGAGCTCGACATGCGAGCCTTCTACCTGAAAGATCTCACCGTGGTCGGCTGCACGGCGTGGGACGAGCCGGTGTTCCCGAACGTCGTCTCCTACATCGAGCGGGGCGAGATCCGGCCCGTGCTGGCAAAGACCTTCCCGCTCGAGCAGATCGTCTCCGCCCAGCAGGAGTTCCTCGAGAAGTCGCAGGTGGGCAACTTCGTGCTGCTTCCGCCCGATCCTTCGTCCTAGGCGTTCCGCGCCGCCGCGACTATCGCGGCGATCCTGGCCGGCACCGACTCGTCCTGCAGCGAGGTCGTGTCGCCGAGCGCACGCCCATCCACGATGTCCGCGAGCAGCCTGCGCATGATCTTGCCGCTGCGGGTCTTCGGCAGATCGGGCACGACGAAGACGTCGCGGGGTCTCGCGATTGCCGCGATCTCGGTCGTGATGTGGGCACGCAGCCGGGCGGCGAGATCCCCAGGAACGTCGCTCGAGGCGATGACGAAGGCCGCGATGGCCTCCCCCGTCGTCGGGTCTGTCACGCCGACGACCCCGGCCTCGCCGACGAGCGGATGCGACACGAGAGCCGACTCGATCTCGATGGTGGAGAGCCGGTGGCCGGAGACGTTGATCACGTCGTCGACCCTACCGAGCAGCCAGATGTCGCCGTCGTCGTCGTACTTGGCGCCGTCCCCGGAGAAGAAGTAGCCCTGGCCGGAGAACCGGGTCCAGTAGGAGTCGCGGTAGCGGCCGGGGTCTCCCCACACGGTGCGCGCCATGCCGGGCCAGGTGCCATCGATCACGAGCAGCCCGCCGGAGCCGGGCGGCACCTCGTCTCCGTCGCCATCCACGACCAGGGCGCGAAGCCCCGGCAGGGCGCCGAGCGCCGAGCCCGGCTTGAGCGTGGAGATGCCGGGCAGGGGCGCCATCACGGCCGCCCCGGTCTCCGACTGCCACCAGGTGTCCACGATCGGGGCGCGGCTCCCGCCGATCTTCTCGTGGAACCAGACCCACGCCTCGGGGTTGATGGCCTCGCCCACCGAACCGAGGAGGCGGATGCTCGACAGGTCGTGCGCGTCCGGCACGCCCTCGGGGAACCAGGTCATGAACGTGCGGATGAGCGTGGGGGCGGTGTAGTAGGTCGTGACCCCGTAGCGCTCGATGATCTCGAAGTGGCGGGCCCGGTTGGGCGTGTTCGGGGTGCCCTCGTAGATGACCGAGGTGACGCCGTTGGAGAGCGGGCCGTAGAGCACGTAGCTGTGGGCGGTGACCCAGGCGAGATCCGCCGTGCACCAGTACACGTCGGTGTCCTTCGCGTCGAAGACGGCCCAGTGGCTCCAGGACGCATGCGTGAGGTAGCCGCCGGAGGTGTGGACCAGACCCTTCGGCCTGCCCGTCGTGCCGGAGGTGTAGATGATGAACAGCGGGGTCTCCGCGTCGAAGAACTCCGGCTCGTGCACGTCCCGGGCCGTGTCGACGACGTCTTGCCACCAGACGTCCCTGCCCGGCGTCCACGGCACCTCGCCGCCGGTGCGACGCACCACCAGCACGTGCTCCACTGACTCGATGCCGTCCACCGCGACATCCACCGCCGCCTTCACGGGCACGGCCGCCCCGCGTCGGTACTGCCCGTCGGTGGTGACGACGAGCTTCGCCCCGGTGTCTTCGACCCGGAATCGCAGGGCCTCGGCCGAGAAGCCGCCGAAGACGAGGGAGTGGATGGCGCCGATCCTGGCGATCGCGAGGGTGATGATCACGGTCTCCGGGATCACCGGGAGGTAGACGACCACCCGGTCGCCCTCCACGATCCCCAGCGCGGTGAGGGCGTTCGCCGCCCGGGACACCTCGCGCTGCAACTCCGCGTAGTCGATGCTGCGCCGGTCGCCCGGCTCCCCCTCGAAGTGGAACGCGACCTTCGACTCGTTGCCGGCCGCCACGTGGCGATCGACGCAGTTGACCGCCACGTTGAGCCAGCCGCCGGCGAACCACTCGGCGCGCGGAACGGATGCCTCCCCGCCGTCGCCCTCCCGGGTCGGCGCCCAGCTGTGGTCGGTGTGCCACGGCTGCGCCCAGTCCAGCCGCAGTGCCTGCTCGGCCCAGAATTCCACGGGGTCGCCCGGGGATGCCTCGAGCCACTCGGCGGTGACATTCGCGGTCTCGGCGAATCCGGCGGGCACCGGGTAGCGGCGGTCATCGGTGAGCAGGGTGCGAATCGTGTCTGACATCGCCTTCGACGCTAGCCGAGTCGCGCCGGAGTCCCGCGGGCGGCCGACACGGCGGGTAACAGTGGCCCGGCGCTACGCGGTGTCGTCGCCGAGCAGGGCCTGGGCGTAGTTGCCGAGGGAGCGCTGGTACTGGGTCAGATGCGGGGCGAGGGCGGTGAGCGCGAGGGACAGCCCCTCCCGGTCGCGGCCCAGGTCGGCGAGAGCGAGGGCCAGGAACGCGATGACGGCGTCCTCGAGTTCCTCCGAACCGACGGCGAGTTCCGCGGTGAGCAACTCGACGCTCTCGGCGGCCCGGCCGATGTTGCGCAGCGAGCTGGCGAGCTGGATCACGGCCTCCCGCCTGCGCCTGCCGTGCAGCCCGAGGTCGAGGGCCTCCCGATAGAGAGGCACCGCGAGGTCGGAGTGGTCGGTGGCGTCGAGGGCGCTCGCCCGCTCGAACCTGCCGACGGCGCTCCCCTCCGGCAGCTCGGCGACCAGGCGGTCCATGCCGGCCAGGAACTCCTCTTCCGGGAGCTCGTCGATCGCCGCCCACTGTTCGGCCAGCCGCTTCTCCCACTCGGTGTCGCTCATGCCGAGAGTCTGTCACAGGCCTCTCGCGCGAAGAAGGGCGGCCGACCGATGCACCCAGCGCGCGTGCCCCGTTCGAGAATCCTGGGCGACGGCGCCCGCGAAAGCGAGAGACTGGAGTCGATTGCGCACGACCGATTGGGAGGCATCATGATTCGCGGCTACTCTGCGCAGCAGATGCGCGACGCGGAGGCCCCGCATCTGGCCGCCGGCGAGCCGCTCATGCAGCGCGCCGCGGCTGGCCTCGCAGCCGAGATTCGAGGCGCGCTCCCCGCCGACGGGGGCCGGGTTGTGCTGCTGGTGGGCACGGGCAACAACGGCGCGGACGCCCTGTACGCGGGGGCCGAGCTCGCCGCCCGCGGTGCGGATGTCGCGATCGTCATGACCGGACCGCGCGCGCACGAGCAGGCCCTGGCCGCCGCGCTCGCGGCAGGTGCCCACGTCGTGCCCCTCGACGAGACCGCGAGGGCCGCGGCGGCCGCCGATGTCGTGGTCGACGGGATCCTCGGAACGGGGACGAGCGCGAACCCGGCCCTCCGCGGCGACGCGCGCACCATCGTGGAGGCGGCCCGCGGCGTGACGCCCCGACCGTTCGTGGTGGCCGTCGATATCCCGAGCGGCATCGATCCGAACGACGGTAGCGTGCCAGACCCCCTCGTGCTGCCCGCCGACGTGACGGTCACCTTCGGCGGCTACAAGGCCGGGCTGCTGCTGCAACCGGCCGCGGGTCTCGCCGGGCGTGTGCGAGTGATCGACATCGGGCTAGGCCCGGACCTCGAGGCTCTCCCGCCGACGGTGACGCTGCCCGACTGACGCCGGCACCTCCGCCCTCCGGACCCCCACCCCGTTTTCGTGTAGTCAATTCAACGTGACATCACGTTCAGTTGACACAGCGAATCGCGCGCGATACTCCCCGGGGCGGCGCGCGTCGGGAGGGCCGGACGGCGGAGCAGCCTCTGTGGGCGCGGTCGAACTAGGCCCCGAAGAACTCGATGAGCACCGGTGCGAGAACCGCCTGGTCGACGCCGTGATTCTGGCCGGCGAGCGTGACTCGGGTTGCATCCGGGATCGCGCCGAGGAGGGCCTCGGCGGCTCGCGCGGCCCACGCGGGGCTCGCCCCGCCATCCATCACGAGCGTCGGCGCAGCGACCGCTGACAGCCGGTCGCCGGGCACTCGACCGTCGCCCGACAGCGCGAGGTCGTAGGGCAGGGTGTGGGCGATCGCCACGAGGCCCGCCCAGAACGGCGCGTGCGACATCCCCTCGATGGTGCCGTCGTCCATGCCGGTCAGCCGCATGAAGGCCCGAACCGCCCCGTCGGGGTCACCGGCGTCGAGCGCGCCAGTCACTCCGGGGTCGCCCTGCGCCGGGGCGTCCGGATCGAAGGTGTACGGAGGTTCGTACACGGCGACCTTCTCGACCGGCACGCCGCGCGCGGCCGCCTCGAGGGCGAGGATGCCGCCGGACGAGTGCCCGTAGACGCTCGCCCGGCCGCCGGCCGCGGCGACCATCGCGGCCAGGTCATCCACCTCGCGGTCGACCGAGTAGGCGGAGCCGTCACCGCTTTCGCCCCGTCCCCGCCGGTCGTAGCTGATCACCGTGAACCGGTCGGCGAGCATCGTGGCGAGCGGGTACGGCGAGAGTCGGGTGTTCATCGCCCCGCCGACCACGACGACGGCGGGCCCGGCGCCGAGCCGATCGAACGCGATAGTGGTTCCATCTGCTGACTGTGCCGATTCGACCATGGCAGGCTCCTCCGGTTCGCGGTGTTCGCCAAGATAGCACCGCCCGGCACGGATCAGCCCGCAGCGACCTCGATGAGCACCTTGCCCACCGCGCCGTCCTCCACGGCGGCATGAGCGTCCGCGGTGTGGGCGAGGTCGAAGCGGTGCAGGGGCAGGCCCGACTGCTCCCCCACCAGCAGCGCCCCGTCGGCGATGGCGGCGTTGATGTCGGCGGCCGCGGCATCCCGGGCGGCCTGGCCCACGGTGTACAGCAGCAGAAACTGGTAGCGCACATTGAGGCTGAAGTGACGGCGCACATCGAGGGTGAGTTGGTCCCCGCCGTTGTTGGCGTAGACCGCGATCACCCCGTGATTGCGGATCACGGACAGGTTGAGCTCGGCGTTCTGCGCCGGTGCCACCTCCACGACGATGTCCACCCCCGCCGGAGCGAGACGCCGGATCTCGAGGGCGGCATCCGATTCCCGGTAGTTGACGACATGGTGCGCGCCGGCAGCGACCGCGAGCGCGGCCTTCGAGGCGGAGCTGACGGTGGTGATCACGGTCGCTCCGCTCCAGCGGGCGAGCTGGATGGCCGCATGCCCCACGGAGCCGGCGCCGCCGGCCACCAGGACCACCTTGCCGGCGAGCGCGCCGGGGGCGAGGCGATCGGGGCCGCCGTCCGCCACCGTCAGGGCACGGTGCGCGGTGATCGCCGGCACCCCGAGGCTCGCGCCGAGGTCGAAACTCGCGCCGGTCGGCAGCCGGTACACCCGCTCCACCGGCACGACGGAGAACTCCTGGGCCGTTCCGCCGTCGGCACGCTCGTAGGCGGCGAGAGCGAGCCACACCCGGTCGCCCACGGCGAACCCGTCCACTCCCTCGCCGACGGCGTCGATCACTCCGGCGCCATCCTGGTTGGGGACCACATCGGCGAACGCGACTGCCTCGCCCGGGCGGGATCCGCGCCGCGACTTCCAGTCCGTGGGATTCACCCCGGAGACGACGATGCGCACGCGCACCTCGCCGGCCCGGGGGTCGGCCGCCTCGCGCTCGATGAGGCGCAGCACGGAGGGCTCGCCGGTTTCGCTGTAGACGATTGCTTTCATGAGGGCGACAACGCGGATGCCGCGCGAAACCTTCCGGATCCGCCGGTCAGGCGACCCGCGAGTCCAGCCCGGACGACACCCAGCACTCCACCTGGCGATCGCCCGCCAACCAGGACTCTTCGGTCGGAGCGTAGGCGAACCAGAGGTTTCCCGTGGCCTCCGCGGCATCGCCGCACCGGAGTTGCTCGAAGGCCAGCAGGCTGTCCACATCCGGAAGCACCGCCGACCCCGACGGCAGGTCCGCCGTCGACGCCTCCTGCCACTGCGGCCGGTCCGTGCAGTCGGCGTAGGTCGAGAACGGGCCGTTGTACGGGTCGGTGCCGCCGCTCGGATCCCCGGTGTCGATGCACAGCGCGAACTTCAACGGCTGTTCGGTCACCTCGCGTACCAGGTCGCGGATGTCCGCGGGCAGCGGCAGGAACGTCGGCGCGGTGAGGGCGCTGCCGAAGCCGACGAGCGCGATGTCGCAGCGCACCCAGCGCGCGCCCGCGTTTCAGGCGGCGAGCGAGGGAACGAAGTAGCTGAGGAAGAGCCGATGCTTCTTGTCGTCGAGGGCGGGGAGGAAGTGGGACTCCTCCTTCGAGCAGTCCGCCCAGGCGGCATCGGCGATGTCCGTCCGCAACGCCCCGGCCGTGCCCGGGCGTCGCCAGCTGCCGGAGAACGACTTCGACAGCAGCGGCACGGCGAAGGTGTACGTCGTGTGGCGGGTCGAGCAGTCCACCGGCAGGCCACTCGCCCAGGTGGGATCCCCCGCGATCGCCGAGTCCGGTGCGCGCCAGCACAACCCGTCGATGGCCCGGAAGGTCGCGCCGATCGCCACCTGGCGGATGCTCGTCCCCACGGCGCCGAGGGCGGCGCATCCGGTCATGGCGAGGGTCACGATCACTGCCGCGGCGATGGCGGCGAACGCCCTGCGCATGGGATGCTCCTCACGCCAATGTGAATGTTTGTCGAGAGAGTAGTCCCCTGCGCGGGGTCGGCACTAGGACTTACGACCGTCGCCGCCCGCGCCGGGCCGCCCCGGCTACCCGTTTGGGTGACGAACCGGCAGACTGGGGGCACCGTACCGAGAGGCGCCGCAATGGCAGACCAGACAGACGCTCGCGTTGCCGTCTACATCGACTTCGACAACATCATCATTTCCCGCTACGACCAACGGAGTAAGCGCGGGCAGTTCCACAAGGACGAGGCGCGCAGTTTCGACGCCAGGGCGAACGTGGGAAGCGAGATCGCGAAGCGGCTCGAGGATGCCACCGTCGACCTGAGCGCCGTGCTCGACTTCGCCTCGTCCTTCGGCACCATCGCCGTGAGCCGCGCCTATGCCGACTGGTCGGTCGCCGTGAACCCGAGCTACCAGAAGCAGCTCATCGAACGGGCAGTCGACCTCGTGCAGCTCTTTCCCACCGTCGCGTCGATGAAGAACGGGGCAGACATCCGGCTCGCCGTCGACGTGGTCGAAGACCTGTTCCGCCTTTCCGACCTCACCCACGTGGTGATCGTGGCCGGCGACTCGGATTACATCGCGCTGGCCCAGCGCTGCAAGCAGTTGGGCCGCTACGTGGTGGGCATCGGCGTGGCCGGGGCCACGAGCAAGGCCCTCGCGGCCGCGTGCAACGAGTTCGCCGACTACGACGCGCTGCCCGGAGTCAAGTCTGCCGACGAGCAGTCCGGCCCCGCGCCGAGCAGCACGCCGCCCACCGACGCCCCGACCCGCCGCGGTCGCCGTTCGAAGCCGCTGAGCGAGAAGGATGCGGCCACCGAACTCCTCGTGCGCGCGCTTCAGCTCAGCCAGGCCAAGAACGACGACGAATGGCTGTCGAGCGCCGCCGCCAAGAGCCAGATGCTGCGGATGGACCCCACCTTTCAGGAGCGGTCCCTCGGCTTCAAGTCGTTCACCGACTTCGTGCGGTCGCTCGAGGACCGCATCGAGCTCGACGAGAAGCATCCGTCCCGCCGGATGCGGCTGCGCCAGACCAACTGATCGGCAGGCCCGCCCGCCCGCCCTTCCCCATCCGCTCCACCATGCGCTCCACATGCGCTCCGCATGCGCTCCACCATGCGTGAGGTGCCCAGATTCGCCGCTACCACCGCAAATGAGGCGACAGATGTGGGCACCTCACGAGCGAGCACCCGGCGTGCGGGATGGCGTCGGCACGGCGCTCTTCCGTAGGCCGACACGTCGGGTCTACCCTCGAACCGTGACAGCCGACCCGAATGTCTTCAGCAAGCCCCTCGATCGCGCCCATGCGCACGCCACGGAGTGGCTCTCGTCGGTGCCGACGCGGCCCGTCGCCCCCCGGGTCACGGCCGACGAGCTGGCGAAGACGCTCGACGGTCCGCTTCCCGGCGGCCCATCCGACCCCACGGCGGTGATCGACGAACTGGCCGCGGTGGCCGAACCCGGCCTCATGGCGATGCCGTCCGGAAAGTTCTTCGGCTGGGTGATCGGCGGCACCCTGCCCGCGGCGCTGGCCGCCGACTGGCTCGTGACGGCCTGGGACCAGAACGCCGGCATGCGCTTCGCCACCCCCGCGACGGCCGCCATCGAGCAGGCCGCCGGCGACTGGATCCTCGACCTCCTGGGCCTGCCGAGCGGCTCGGACGTGGGCTTCACGACCGGCGGCACGATGGCGAACTTCGTGGGTCTCGCGGCTGGACGGCAGAGCGTGCTCGACGGCGCCGGCTGGGATCTCAACACCCTCGGACTCGCGGGCGGCCCGCGGATCACGGTGTTCGCGGGGCGCGAGCGGCACGCCTCCGTCGACCTGGCCCTGCGCTACCTCGGGCTCGGACTCCCCGTTCTGGTGGATGCCGATGCGGAGGGCAGGATCATCCCCGCCGCCCTTGCCGAGGCCATGCGTGGCGTGTCGGGGCCGACCATTCTCTGCCTGCAGGCCGGCAACCTGCACTCCGGGGCGTTCGATCCGATGCGGGAGTGCGTGGCGATCGCCCACGACCACGGCGCCTGGGTGCACGTGGACGGCGCATTCGGCCTCTGGGCCGCGGCGAGCCCGCTCTACCGTGACCACCTCGACGGTCTCGACACCGCAGACTCCTGGGCGACGGATGCCCACAAGACCCTCAACGTGCCATACGACTGCGGCATCGCGGTCGTGGCCAACCCCAAGCCGGTGCGCGCCGCGCTCGGGGTGCAGACCAGCTATCTCATCAACGCGGACCACGGGCCGGGAGACCCGTTCGACAAGGTGCCCGAGCTGTCCCGGCGCGCGCGTGGGGTGCCGGTCTGGGCCGCGCTGCGCTCGCTCGGCCGCTCCGGCGTGGTGCAACTCGTGGAGGGCCTCGCGGCCAACGCGCGGGCCCTGGCCGATGGGCTCGCCCGGCTTCCCGGCGTGGAGGTGCTCAACGACGTGGTCTTCACGCAGGTGAGCCTCACCTTCGGCGACGACGAGAACACCCGTCGGGTGACGAAGAATCTCATCGACAGCGGGCTCGTGTGGATGTCCGGCTCCCGCTGGCGCGACCGCGACATCCTGCGCGTGTCCGTGAGCAACTGGTCCACGGACGCCACGGACGTGGCGGACGCGATTTCCGCGGTCGAGAGGGCGATGTCCCAATAGACTCCAGCCACCACCACCGGCGACGTTAACGAGGACGCGATGATTCCCGACATCAACTACTGGGCAGTGATTCTGGCCACCGTCTCCACCATGATCGTCGGCTCGATCTGGTACACCCCCCGGGTGTTCGGCACCTATTGGATGAAGGCCACGGGCGTCACCCCGAGCGGCAACGCGAGAGATGCCGTGGCTCCGATCCTGGTCACCGTGGTCGTGAGCTTCATCACCTCCTGGGTGCTCGCCGGAGCCACCTTCATCGCCTGGAAGTTCTACGGCGGCGGATTCCTCTCCAGCGCACTCGTCACCGGGATCCTGCTCTGGGCCGGATTCACTGCTGCCCGCTTCATCACGCATGACGCGTTCGACCGGCGACCGCGGGGTCTCACGATTCTCAACGTCTCCCACGAGTTCGTGACGATCCTCGTGATGGCCCTGATCATCGGGGTCTGGCCGCCCGCGGGCGCCTAACCCCTACTCGTTCACCCGCAGCGTCATGACGGCTCGACCGTGCGTCGGTCTCGCCGTCACCTCGAAGCCGGCCGCCGCGAAGAGGCCGACAGTGCCGATGTACAGGGTGTTGGGCGGTCGCCCGGGACGCTCGGCGAGGTCGATCGGGTAGCCCTCGATCATGCGGGCGCCGTTGTCGCGCGCGAGGCTCACGGCGTGCTCGAGCAGGGTGTGCGCGAGACCACGCCCGCGGTATTCCCGGCGCACCACGAAGCAGGTCACCGCCCATACCGTGCCGTCGTCCATCGGCTCGACGCTGCCGCGCCGCACCACTGACAGGTGCGCGAGGCGGGGTTGTTCGGTGCGCGGTGCGATCCTGCACCATCCGGCCGCCGCGCCATCGACGTAGGCGACGAGGGGCGAGGCCACCTGCCCGGCGGCGAGCTCGTCGCGCAACGCGTCGTGCTTCTCGTCCCGGCTCATCGTGGAATAGTCCGGATTCACGGCCCACTGGCACCAGCACGTCGAACCGTTGCCGCCATGGCCGAGGGCGGCCTCCACGTCGGGCCACGGAACCCGGTCGGCTCTTTCCACGCGAATGACCGTCATGCCGGCACGATACCCCCGGGCACCGGCATCGCGCGCCCGGGTGACCAAACGTGGTCGAATAGAGGCGATGCTCACCCCAGAACCCCCACCGATCCGATTCGTCGCCTCCCCAGACGGTCTCGCGCTCGCCAGCTACGAGTTCGGTGCGGCCGAACACCCCGCAGTGATCGCGGTGCATGGTTTCGCCTCCAGCGCCCTGCTCAACTGGTTCTCGTCCGGCTGGGTGCGCTACCTGCTGCGCGCCGGCTTCCGCGTGGTCCTCCTCGACCAGCGCGGGCACGGCGCGAGCGACAAGCCGCACGACCCGGAGCGCTACACGATGCAGGCGCTTGTCGCGGACGTGGTCGCGGTGCTGGACGCCTACGAGATCGACCGGGCGCACTACGTCGGCTATTCGCTCGGCGCCCGGGTCGGCTGGCACGCGGCACTGCAGCTCCCCGAGCGGATCGATCGGGCGGTGCTGGGCGGCATCCCCTCCGGCGACCCCCTGACCAACTTCCGGCTCGACGAGGCGCGCGCGTTCGTCGCCGACCGCACGGAGATCGCCGACCGCCTCACCCGCACCTATCTGACGATGGCGGAGAGCATCCCGGGCAACGACCTGGCGGCCCTGATCGCGCTCGTCGAGGGGATGCGCGGCGGGCAGCAGCCAGACCCGGCCCACCCGCCGGCGCAGCCGATCCTCTTCGCGACCGGGGTCGAGGACCGCATCATCGACGGCTCCCGATCACTGGCCGCGGCGGCACCCCACGGGTCGTTCTTCGAGATTCCGGGGCGGCACCACTTCAACGCGCCCACGTCCCGGGCGTTCCGTGATGCGGCGGTCGGGTACCTCACCGGCCAGGGAGCGTAGCTCGGGCTAGGCCTTCGCCACACTCACCGTCACCGGCGTCGCGTTCGCGAAGAGGTCGAGCACGGGGCAGTGGGCGTCGACGGCGGCCCGCAGCTCCTGGTAGCGGGCGTCGGTCTCCGGTCCCGTGATGGTGATGTCGAGGCGCACCGCGGTGAATCCGGCGCGAACGGACTCCTCGATGCCGAACAGGCGACGCGCGTCGAGGTCGCCCTCGGCCTTCACGTCGATCTCGTCCACCCTGATTCCGAGGGCCTGGGCGTAGAGGCGGTAGACGACCACCTGGCAGGAGATGAGCGCGCCGAGCGCGAACTCCACCGGGCTGGCGGCGATGTCGTCCCCGGCGAGCGCGGCAGGCTCATCCACTCGAAAGCTGTGCTTTCCGGCGGTGATGGTCGATGCAACCGAGCCCTCGCCCGTGCCGCGCACCCGGTAGGTCAGCTGCCCGTTCGCCACATCGGCGGCGATGCGCTCGCCCCAGGCGGCGCGGGCTTCGGTGAGTCGCGTGGCGCGTTCGTCGGCGGTGACGGAGGTTACGGGGGATGCGTCGAGGAGTGTCATGCGCCGACAGTACTTCGGATGCCGCGACTCCCGTCGAGCCTCGCGTCACGCGGCGACTCCCGGCGTAACATCACGCCACACGGGGCGTCGGCGCGCCGTCTGCCGCGACCGCGCCCTAGCCGACGACGGGCTCCGGCACGCGGTGCAGCGCCTCCACGAGGGGAGCCAGTTCCGGGGTGCGCTCGGCCTCGGTGAGGGCCCTCTCGAGGGTCTCGTCGGCGGTGGGGCGCGCGGTCTCGAAGAGCGCGCGGCCGGCCGGCGTGAGTTCCGTGTAGATGCCGCGCCGGTCATCCGCGCAGAGAATGCGAGTGAGCAGACCCCGGTCCTCCAGCCGGGTGACCAACCGGGTGGTGGCACTGCTGGAGAGCGCGGCCGCTCGGGCCAGCTGCTGCATCCGCATGTGCCAGCCGTCCTGGCGGCTCAGGGCGTCGAGCACCGTGAACTCCACGACCGAGAGTTGCGCCGATGACTGGAGCGCGCGCTCGAGTTGCGCGTCGATCAGGGCGTGCAGCGCGGCGAGCGTGCGCCAGCCCTGGGCGCGAACCTCGACGGCGTCGTCTTCGATGCTCATCGGAAAATCCCTTTCTTGCGCAGATACAACGCGTGTGCAAGTATTTATAGCGCGTCTGCAACTAAGAGCGTACGCGTCACACGGCGAAAAGCCCAGAGGCGCGAGGAGACAAGGAGCCCGCATGCCCATTGGATTGATCGCCCTCGCCCTCGGCGGGTTCGGCATCGGCCTCACCGAGTTCGTGATCGCCGGACTGCTGCCCGAGGTGGCCGCCGACTTCCGGGTCAACGAGGCCGCGGCGGGCTGGCTCATCTCGGGCTATGCGCTCAGCGTGGCGGTGGGCGCGATCCTGCTCACCGCGGCCGTCACCCGGCTCCCCCGCAAGCAGGTGCTCGTGGGCCTGATGGTGCTGTTCGTCGCCGGCAACCTCGTCTCCGCCATCGCCCCGACCTACTCCCTCATGCTCACCGGCCGCGTCATCGCCGCCCTGTGTCACGGCGCGTTCTTCGGCATCGGCTCCGTGGTGGCGGCCGGCCTGGTGGCGCCCGACAAGAAGGCGAGCGCGATCGCGATCATGTTCACCGGTCTCACCCTCGCCAACGTGCTCGGCGTTCCGTTCGGCACCTTCATCGGCCAGGCCTTCGGATGGCGCGCCACCTTCTGGGCCATCACCGCCATCGGCGTGATCGCCCTCGCCGGAATCATCCTGCTGGTGCCGCGTCCCACGGTCGACACCGTGCACGTGAGCAACCTCCGGGGCGAGTTGCGCGCGTTCCGCTCGGGCCAGGTCTGGCTGTCCCTCGTTGTCACCGTGCTCGGCTTCGGCGGGATGTTCGGGGCATTCACCTACATCGCCTTCACCCTGACGAGGGTGAGCGGCTTCGCCACCGGCGCGGTGCCGTGGCTGCTCGTGATCTTCGGCGTCGGACTCTTCGTCCGTGGGAAACATCCTCGGCGGCAGGTTCGCGAGCAAGCGCCTCGACCTCACCCTCGTCGTCATGCTCGCCGGCCTCGCCGTCGTGCTCGCGGTGTTCGCCCTCACCGCGGCGAGTCCGGTCGCGACCATCATCGCGCTCGTGCTGATGGGAGCGTTCGGGTTCGGCACCGTGCCCGGGCTGCAGACCCGGGTCATGCACTACGCGCCGGAGGCACCGACCCTCGCCTCGAGCGCGAACATCGCCGCGTTCAACCTGGGCAACGCGCTCGGGGCGTGGATAGGCGGCATCACCATCAGCGTGGGCCTCGGCTTCACCTCGCCGCTCTGGGGCGGAGCGGCGATCACCGCCACGGCCGTCGTCGTGATGGCCGTGGCGGCGACGCGCAGGTCGACCAGGTCAGAGGCACCCGAGGTCGAACTCGCCCCGGTGTGACCTCCACCTCCACCTCCACCCCCGCAGCCGTCGTCGCTCACCCGACGGCGGCCGCCGCTGTTCCGGCCAGACCGGAGCCGCGCCAGAGCAGCCGCCTCAACAGCTGGCGCTCCCCCAGGGTCCAGGCGGTGGTCGCGGCGAGGTAGAGCGCGGCCGCGAGCGGCACGAACGCCGCGAAGACCACGGTGGCGAAGGGCAACCAGCTCAGCGCGCGACCGACGGACTCGACGCCGGGGGCGGCATCCGGATTCGGCAGCATGAGCGCGAGGGCGATGCGCCGAGACAGCCACGCCACGGCGGCCATGACGGCGAACAGCCCGAGGTAGACGGCCGCTCCCGGCCACGGCGTGCCTCCCGAGAGCAGGTGCCCGAAGGACGTGCCGAGCGGCACCCCGAACAGGTTCTCCGCGAGAAGTGCGTTCGGATGCCCGTCCACGGTCGTGCGGAGGAACAGCGCGTACACGAGCGAGAGCACCGGCGCCTGGGCGAGGGCCGGCAGGATCCCCGCGAACTGCGAGGACCTCTCGGCCTTGAACAGCTCGGCGGTCTTCTGCTGGAGCAGCAGCGGGTCCTTCTTGTGCCTGCGCTGCAGGGCCTGCAGTTGCGGGGTCAGCCGGCGGCGCGTGCCCTCGGCCTTCACCTGGGAGATGCCGACGGGGATGAGGGCGAGGCGCACGATTATCGTGAGGGCCACGATGGCCAGCGCCGCGCTCGCGGCTCCGGTGACGGGGGTGAACAGGGCCGCCAGACCCTCGACCGCCGCGTAGGCGACGTCGAAGAGGGCGGCAATGGGGGCGAACGAAAAGAGGTCCATGAGGGTCCTTGCTGTCGAAACGGATGGGTGACCTGTGCGGTCGCGGCATCCGCCGACAAGCGGGGACTGCTACGCGACCGGGACCATCCGTGAGGGCGCGCGCGGACGCGCACGACCCGCGGTGCCGGGATGCTGCGGCGCCGGCATGTCGCTCAGCGCCTCGCGATGGGCGTGCGCCCGATCGCCCACGGTCATCTCCCGGGAGGCGAGGGCGAGAGACGCGTACCGCACCGCGATCAGTCCGGCGAGGGCGAGGGCGGCGACGCCCGCGACGAGGACGGTCGTCGGCGCCCCGGGTGCCACGGCAAACGCCACGAGCAGAAGGGTCGAGATCACGACCATTCGTTCGTACAGCGCGCGCATGAGTGCCCCTTGCAGGTGAGACTTCACGCTAACCCATGCCGTGCTCTCGCGGCATACCCCGGCGGGAGTATTCCGCTGAGGGCTCAATCCGCGGCGCGTGTCGATTCCGGCCTCCCCCGACCGTCGTAGTGATGAGTCGGCAACACGGCCGACCCGCTGATTCAAGGAGGAACAGATGTCCAACTTCGTTCTGGCGTTTCGCAGCAAGCCCGATGTGATGGCGACCGAGGAGGAGATCAGCGACTGGAACGCCTGGTTCCAGCAGCTGGGCGGAAGCGTGGTCGACGTGGGCAATCGCATCGGCGAGGTGACCCTGCTCGGCGAGGGGGCCGGCGCGAACCAGATCTCCGGCTACTCGGTGATCGACGCGTCCGACTTCTCGGGAGCGGTCGAGATCGCGAAGGGATGCCCCGGCCTCAAGTACGGCGGAAGCGTCGAGGTGGGACAACCCATCGCGATGTGAGCCCCCGCGAACGAAAACGGCCGGCTGGTCGCCCAGCCGGCCGTTCCGCCGTGCTCGATGTTCGCTCGCGCTCTCGCTCAGTCGGCGAGGATGAGGTAGAGGGCGCGGCGGGTCTCGTCGAGCTTCTCGATGGCGGCCGCGCGCTGGGCGTCGGTCGCCGAGTGGCGGAACTGCTGCACCACTCCCATGAGCTTGCCGACGCTCTCGAAGAACTGCCCGCCGGACTCACTCTGGCCGGGGGTGGCATCCCAGGCCTTGGCGAAGTCGTCCTCGTGCTCGGCCACGTAGGCCTTTC
Organism: Lacisediminihabitans sp.; assembly: GCF_043726815.1. Taxonomy (NCBI): domain Bacteria; kingdom Bacillati; phylum Actinomycetota; class Actinomycetes; order Micrococcales; family Microbacteriaceae; genus Lacisediminihabitans; species Lacisediminihabitans sp. The sequence continues at coordinate 5,062 of NZ_JAYSJZ010000071.1, read as the reverse complement.
CGGCATCCGTCAGCTCGAACTCGGTCTTGCGACCCTCGCCGGTGGAGACGATGAGGTCCTCGTCGACGAGCTGCTGCAGGGTGGGGTACACCGAGCCCGGGCTCGGCCGCCAGGCTCCGCCGGTCTTCTCGGCGATCGCCTTGATCAGGCCGTAGCCGTTGGACGGGCCCTCCGCCAGCAGCGAGAGGATCACCGAGCGGATGTCGCCCTTGCTGGCGCGACGGGGGCCGCGGGGGCCGAACCCGCCGCCGAAGCCCGGACCGAAGCCCGGACCGCCGAAGCCGCCGGGGCCGAAGCCACCGAAGCCGGGCCCGCCGGGGAAGCCGTGGCCCCGCCCGCCACGCTGGGAGGGGTCGTGATGGAAGCGACCCGATGGGTCGTGATGTGTTTCGTGTGTGTAGTGGTTGCGTTTCATGATCGCAGACACCCTTTCTGTCTGCTCAGGTCTATTCACTGAGCCATCGCAGAACTTCTGCGATGTGTTTACGATATATCGTTAAGACGAAATGCGCAACTACCCGCGTCTTCTCGATGGCGAGGCAGACATCCCTCCGAGCACCCGAGGCCGACAACCCTGCCATCAGCTCTTGATTTCAGGCCCGGATGCCAACACACTTGGCTGATGAACCGCATGGGCGCCCTCCAGGGCCTTCGGGTCGCGAATACGGAACTCGTCATGCGGTGCATCGAATCGCGCCCACTCTCGCAAGCCGAGATCGCGATAGAGACCGGCCTCTCGGCACCGCTCGTCTCGAGCATCGTGCACCAGCTCGTCGCGGAAGGCGTGGCGACGACGACGCCGGGCGTCCGCAACGGAAGACGGGCGACCATCGTCTCTGTCGACGTGGCGATCACGGGAACGGTGGCGGGAGTCGCCCTGGAACGACACGGATTTCGCCTCGCGACGTGGTCCCCGCACGGGGTGGATCTCCGCTGGTTCCCGTGGGACGAGGCCGTCGCGGCGCAGGTCGAGGCTGAGCCGCATGCGGGACTTCGCCAGGTCGAGGCGCGGCTTCTCGAATTGGACCGCCTCGACGCGGTAGCCATGTCGGCCCCCGGCTGGTCGTCGTCCCGCGAAATGCGGCCGCGCTTCGTCACGACGAGCCTTGCCCTTCCCCGGTGGTGGGCACCCCAATCGGCCGTGGAAGAGCTGCGCAGTTCATTGGGATGCGAGGTCTTCACCCTCAACGACGCGAGCGCTGCCGCTCGAGCGGAGCACCGGATGGGGGCCGCCACGGCCTTCACCTCTTTCCTCTACCTCTACCTCTCCGGCGGCGTGGGCGGCGCACTCTTCATCGAGGGGAAGATGGTCGACGGCGACCACGGGTTCGCCGGGGAACTGGGCCACATCCAGGTGACGGAGAATGGCCCTCGGTGCCACTGCGGCAACCGCGGATGCCTGGAACTGTTCGTTGGCGAGCACGCCCTCCTGGAGCCTTTGCGCCGACGATCCCCCGCCATGGCCGCGGCAACCCTCGACACACTCGTCGAGCTCGCGTCCGCAGGGGATCCCTTTTGCCGTCGTACGTTGTCGGAGGCCGGGGAAGACATCGGCCGCGCCCTCGCGCAGATGCTGCGGTTCCTCGACATCAGAAACGCCGTGGTGGGCGGCCCCCTCGCCGAAGCAGGAAGCGTCATCGTCCAGCCGCTGAGGGAACAGGTGTCTCGACTCTCGGTGTTCCAGCCCTACGACACCGAGGACATCGCCGTCACCGTGACGCCCGGCCTGTTGGGAGCCGACGCCAGCGCGATCGGCGCCATGCTTTTGGCTGCCGAATCTGTCGGCATGCGTTCAGCTCCTGAACTCAAAAACACGCTCTTTTCTCGTGTTGGCATCAGTGCTTGACATCAAGTATCCATTGAGCTTCCATGAGTCGGTAGCGGCGAAGTTGCCCCGGCGGCCCCGGATTCTCGGTCCGGCGGGAATCTGCGATGGATGCCGCTGGAACCCCTGAACCGGCACGGCGTTGTCAGGGGTGAGGGTCCCGATGGGCCGCACACCGGTTGTTCGATAAGGGTCTCGCGCCCTTGCCCGACAGAACCGGACGATTTCGAGAAGACCTTTCGGGGAACGAGAAGGACATGGAACCCAGCAGTCGGGCCCTACGACTCGCCATCTTTGGCGGACCTCGGATCTTCCATGGGAGCGTGGAGACGAGCGTCGGTCCCGCTCGGCAACAGCTGCTCCTTGCCCGGCTCATCGCCGCACGAGGGCGGTCGGTAAGCCTGCCTCACCTCGTCGATACGCTCTGGCCGATGTCCCCGCCGGAGAGCGCGGCGAATCAGATCCACCGCTACGTGGGCCGGCTCCGACGAATCCTGGAACCCGAGCTCACCCCGCGGGAATGGGGAACCGTGCTGCTGCCTTCCGTCAACGGGTACCGGGTGGATGTCGAGGCGGCCGACATCGACCTTGAAGACTTCTACGACGATGTTTCGCAGGCCCAACGTCTCCGGGCCGACGGCAAGACCGACCCTGCCATCGAGTGCCTCCGCCGTGCCGTGGCGGTCGGTCTGGACATCCCCTTCCAGAACGTGTCGGACCACGAACCACAGCGGCCGGAATTCGCCAGAGTCGCCGATGACCACCTCGCCGCGGCGGTCACCCTGGCCGACATCTCGCTCCAGACGGGACAAACTGTCGGCGTGGCCGAAGTGCTCTCGAAACTCACCCCGACTCACCCCCTCAGCGAGACCCTGTACTCCCGTTTGATCCTCGTCCTCGTCGCGGATAACCGGATAAGCGAGGCACTGCGTGAGTTCGAGAATGTGCGCCAATCACTCGCCGACGCGCTGGGCATCGACCCGGGGCCCGACCTCCGCGGTGCCCTTCTGGCCGCTCTCACCGCGGACGAGGTGAGCTATCGAAAGGGGATTCGCGAGCAGGGGTCGTTGTCGTTCCTGGCGGATGCGAGACGATCCAAGTCCGACAGGCGAGGGCCACGAGATCTCGATGGCCCCGAATCGCCCAGCGTGCGGGGCGCTGACATGCTCGAGCTGCCTAGACCACCACACGAGCCGGATCCGTCGGGGGTGACCGTGACGATCGAGTGGACGACAGTGCAGCGAGGACAGCCGCGGCACATGCAGGTGAGCGTCGGGTTGAGCGAGGACGGCCCCGTGGAATCGGCTATCCATCGACGAGCCTTCGAAGTCGTTCGCGAGGCTCTGGAAATCGCCCGGCTGGGTTCTCCTTCCCTGGTCGCGCACTAGGCGGTCCGCTCGCGCGGTGATGCGGCGCGGTGGGGTGGGATGGGATGGGAAAGTACTGGCATGCCGTCCCCGCAGTCGCTGAGCGAATCCGACCGTCGCCTCGTTGCGGCGTGGGCGGCGGACTGTGCCGAGCGGGTGCTGGCCCTGTTCGAGTCAGACGCTCCCACAGACGGCCGGCCGCGTGATGCCATCGCTCGCGCCCGGGCGTTTGCCCGGGGTGAACTCGACACCGCCGGTGAAATTCGCCGACGCTTCGTCGCCGGTCGAGCGGCGCACGCGGTGAGCTCTCCCGCAGCGGTCGCGGCCGCCCGAGCGGCGGCACAAGCTTCCGGGGTCGCTCACATGGGCGCTCACGCGCTCGGCGCCGCCGCGTACGCCGCGAAGGCGGCCGGACTGGCCGCTCACGATCAGCCCGCGGCCATCTCCGACGAGGTCGGCTGGCAGCTCGAACACGCGAATCCGCACGTGCGGGCGGCGCTCCGGCGGTTGCCGCCGATTGGGGAGGACTCCGCGGGTCCGCTCGGCCCCGGACTTCTCGCCTCTGGCATCCTCGGCTCGACCATCCGAGAACTACAGGCCGCCCTGGGGGCCGTCTAGCCAGGGGACGGCGGCGCCTGCCCAACCCGTTGACGTCTCGCGGCGCCCGGAGCAGAGTTGTCCCACCCACGACAGGAGACGGACATGACCACGCGCATCTCTCCCCGCCAGTTCCATGCGTCGGAGGGTGTCGAGGACTGGCGGGTGCTCTTCGATGGCGCGAAGACCTTCTTCGCGGCCGGCTCCTTCGCGAGGGGGGTCGAGCTTGTCGAGGTCATCGGAAGGCTCGCCGACTCCGCGAACCATCATCCGGATGTCGACCTGCGCTACTCCGGCGTGACCGTGACCCTGTTCACTCACGAGGTGGGCGACATCAGCGAGCGCGACGTCGCGCTCGCGCAACAGATCTCGCTCGCCGCGCGGGCGATCGGCATCGCGGCCGACCCGTCCAGGGTGCAGACAGTGCAGGTCTCGATCGACGCCCTCGACATTGCCGAGGTGCTCCCGTTCTGGCGCGCAGTGCTCGGCTACGACACGTTCGGCGACGAGGACGTGGTCGATCCGCTCGCCCGCGGCCCGTGGGTCACGTTCCAACAGATGGACGAGCCACGCCCCCAACGCAATCGCATCCACCTCGATGTCTCGGTTCCGCGCGACCAGGCCGAGGCGCGCATCGCGGCGGCACTCGCCGCCGGCGGCCATGTCGTGACCAGCGCCTTCGCGCCCCACTGGTGGACGCTCGCCGACTCGGAAGGCAACGAGGTCGACGTCGCGCCGTGGCGGGAGGACAGCGAATAGTCCCGTCAGCGCGGCGCTGTCACCTGACGGCCTTCTTCAACAACTCCACGAGTCGATCCTGGTCGGCGGCGGTCAACTTGGTCACGGCGAACGACGTCGGCCAGACGTTGCCGTCGTCGAGATTGGCGTCCTGCTGAAATCCGATGGTTGCGTACCGCGCCGTGAACTTGGCGGCGGCCTGAAAGAACACCACGACCTTGCCATCGGCATTGGTGTACGCCGGCATTCCGTACCAGGTCTTGGCCCTCAGGTCGGTGTGCGTCCTGACCAGCTGGTGCAGGGTCTCGGCCAACTCCTTGTCCGTGCCGGTCATCTCGGCGATCGCAGCGAGGCACGCGGCCTCAAGGTCTGCCCCCTGCTGTGCGGCCTTAGCCTCGGCGGCCGCCGCCCGCATTGCGGCCTTTTCCTCTTTGCTGAACGTGGCGGTCACGATGTTTCCCTTCTTCGCTCTGCCCTGAGGCACCCACTCTAGGCTCCGCCGTCACTGTCGGATCCGGTGAGTGGGCAAAAGTGG